>NZ_RIBZ01000740.1:0-8996 GCF_003721215.1 Streptomyces botrytidirepellens | reverse complement strand
CTCGGCGCCCGGGGCCGCCTGGACGGCGAGCCCGGCGACGGCCTGGAGCCGGTGTCCGCGGGCCAGGCCGAGGGTCCGCTCGCTGCCCTTGCGGCGCAGCCTGCCCGCGGTCTGCCGACCGGTGCGGCCGGTCAGTTCGAGCTGGTCCAGCGGCCCCAGCACCCATCCGTTGTCGCGCCGGACCTGAAGGGGCTCATCCGGGTCGAAGAGGTCGAAGAGCCGCCCGGCGACCTGCTCGGGGTCGGCGCCGCCGAGAAGTTCCAGGTCGATGGGCTCGTATTGGTCGCCGCGCAGCGTCGCCTCGTCGAGCAGCACGGTGTCCACCTGGCCGAGCCGCCGCAGGGCGCTGCGGTCCATGGCCAGGACGCCGCGCAGGGCCAGGAACCGGCCGAGGCTGGTGGCGAACCCCTCCCGCCCGGCGCCGGGCGCCTTCGGTATCGACGAGAACGCGACGGCCAGCCCGCGGCGCGGTCCGGCGAAGGGGACGGTGAGGGTGCCGACGACCGCTCCGGCGGCCATGGACCGCTCCGCGAACCGCTCCATGCTGTCCTTGGGGGTGGGGCCGGGCCGCTCCACCACGATGGGCTCCGCCTCCACGTCCTGGGGCCCGTGCACCAGATGCGGCTCCATCGCCGCCCATGCCTCGCCCTCGGCCGTGGCCTCCCGCCACAGGCTCATGCGCTGGGCCAGGTCCAGGACGAGCCCGCCGCCGCGGGTGGCCACGCCCTGGGCCAGCGCGCTCAGCACGGGCAGGGTCGCCTCGGTGGGCTCACCGCGGGTGATGGCCAGGGCCAGCCGCCGCAGCCGGGGGTGGTTCTGGATGGCGGATACGGACGCGCTGACCTCGGCCGGGAGCCTGAGCCACGGGAGCAGCCGCAGGGCGGTGGCGACGCTCAGGCCCAGGACGTCCGCGACCACCACGGCGAGGGACTGGGCCTCCCGCGGCCCACCCGAGGGGTGGCGCGGTTCCGGGGCCCATTCGTCGAACTCCTCGGTGGGCACGGCGGGGCCCCGGGTCTCCGCGCGCTCGATCAGGGCGATCAGCTCCGGCTGGCGAGGGGGCGGCTTGGCGACGGCGAC
This sequence comes from Streptomyces botrytidirepellens, assembly GCF_003721215.1. Classification (NCBI taxonomy): domain Bacteria; kingdom Bacillati; phylum Actinomycetota; class Actinomycetes; order Kitasatosporales; family Streptomycetaceae; genus Streptomyces; species Streptomyces botrytidirepellens. Next base: position 7,916 of record NZ_RIBZ01000740.1, on the reverse strand, counting down.
GACGACCCGCTCGGAGGGGGCGTTGACCCGTGCCCACAGCACGCCCGGGTGTTCCTCCAGGGCCTGTTCCACCCGGCTCGCCACCTGCTCCCCACCGATCCCGTGCACCCCGTGCACCTCGATGTAGTAGCGACCCGGATACGACCACACCCCGCGCCTGGGCGGGTGGACCAGCCGGCCGACCGTGCCCGCGGCGTCCCGTACCCGTGTGGCCACTCCGTGGGTGAGGGGCTCCAGCAGCGGGGGTTTCGTCAAGTGCAGCTCAGGCAGCGTCGTCATCGGTGAGACCTCCGGTGTGTCGGCGTCCGCGGCGCAGTGCCCTTGTGGGGCGGTTTCTGCATGGAGCGGCCTGTCCGATTGATTCCGATTACCCTGAAATGGGAAGAAGATTCCGACGTCAATCAAGTGTGGACGTGAGATCAGTGACCACTCCCACCAGCTCCCGCAAGCGCAGCACTTCCGCATCGGCACGGTCGTCGGCGCGCGGCGCCGGCAAGTCGACCCGGAGCCAGGCCACATCGAAGAGCCGGACCCCGTCGAAGACCGCGGCCGCGTCCAAGTCCGCGCAGGCAGGGAAGACGAAGGCAGCGAAGAGCACCCAGAGGTCGAAGACGGCGAAGGCGGCGAAGGCCGCGAAGCCCACCCCCCAGAAGGGCGACCACCAGTTCACCGTCACGGTCCCCAGCCTCGGCCACGTGGCGCAGGCCACACGGCTCGACCGCGCCGCGAGCGCGACGCACCTCGACCGCGTCGACGGCGACCGCGTCGGCCGCGCGGCGAAGAACGCCGCCAATGTGGCGCTGATGCCGATCGCGGCCGCCCGCCGGGTCCTGCCCGCCAAGGGCGGGCTCCCGCTGTACGCGGGGCTCGGAGTGCTGGGCGTCGCCGAGGTCATCGAATGGCCGGTGGCCGTGGGCGTCGGCATCGGCTACGCGGTGCTGCGGCGCGGCGGAGTCATGGCGCCGCCGTCCGAGACCCGCAAGGTCTGACACGGTGGATCCCCGCTCCCCGGGCGACGGCGCCCTGCGCACCGCCCGGGGCCGGGTCGGTCACTGCGCGCCGATCACGGCACGCCGAGCCGACGCACCTCTCCGGCACTCGGTGGGGAATGGGACAGACTAGGGAATCCCCGAGACTTCACGATGCGCTCCCGATGCCCGCTTTCCCCGATCAGCGGGGCGTTTGACCGTTTCATCAGGCCAGACGGGCAATAAACGGGCAGAAGTTGACCACAAATGGGCAGCGGCAAGCAGCCGAAACGTTGGTATATACCATGAAGCGCATCTAACACCCGTCACTGGAACCGTCACACACCCCGGTTCCGGCGCCGGTCCGGTGGCGGGTGGCAGGGCCGCGACCTCAGCTTTTGCCGGTTTACGCACGACCATGCCGTTGTTGAGACAACAGAAAGCGGTGTCCTCCATGGCTCACCCCCACACCACTCAGGCCGCCCGCCGCGTGCCCGCACAGGCATCTTCGGGCTTAGCCCATGACCGGAACCGGGCCCGCGCCGTGACCGGACGCCACGCCACCGGCATGGCCACGCTCGCGCCGGACCTCCAAGTCCTCGCCGGGGACGAGGACTTCTTCCGGCACTTCGGCGGAACGTCGGCCGAACTGTGCGGACGCAACCTCTTCGAACTGCTCGACCCCAGCGCCCCCGCCGTCCTGCGGGAGCACTTCCTGCGGCTGCACGACGGCCGGCGCACCCGCTTCACCGAGCGCGTGGTCGGCTACCGCTCGGGAGGCCGGGTGTTCTCGGGCGAGTTGACCGGTACGGCCGTCCAGGGCCCGTCCGACGCGCTGTCGGCCATCGTCGTCCTGGTCAAGCCGGATGACGAGAAGGCCGAGGACGACACCATGGCCCAGCGCCGCAATCTGCTGTCGCCGCTGGAGGCGCAGATACTCGAGGGCGTGGCCACGGGCGCCTCGACCGTGCAGATGGCCGCCAAGCTCTATCTCAGCCGCCAGGGCGTCGAGTACCACGTGGGCTCGATGCTGCGGAAGATGAAGGCGCCCAACCGTGCGGCCCTGGTCTCGCGCGCGTACGCGGCGGGCATGCTCACCGTCGGCACCTGGCCGGCCCGGGTCCGCCCGGATTTCGTCAAGTGACCGCTCGTCACCTGGCTCCACCGTGCAGTGGCTCCGCAATGACGTGATTCCAGCGGGGCGGGTCAGGACTGTTCCGGCTGGCAGCGCGGGCACCAGGTGCTGGTCCGCCCGGCGACCTTTCCGCGCCGCAGCGGGCGACCGCAGCGCGGGCAGTGCGGATCCGGGTCGTCGCGGTGGCCGGTGAGCCAGGACGCCCGGGGCGGCACCTGCCCCGCCCGCACCGAGGTGCTCAGCACCCCGCGCAGCGCCGTGTGCAGCCGCCGCCGCTCGTCGGGGCCCAGGTCGCTCGTCCGGCTCTTCGGATGGACCCGCGCCCGCCACAGGATCTCGTCGCCGAGCAGATTGCCGAGCCCGGCCACGACGGACTGGTCGGTCAGCGTGGCCTTGACCCCTCCGCGCCGCCCCTCCAGCAGGCGGTCCAGCTCGGCCCGCCCCAGCGAGAGCGCGTCCGGGCCCTGCTCGCCGAGGATGCGGTCGACGTCGGCTTCGGTGGCGGCGAGCCACAGGCCCCGCAGCTTGCGCTGGTCGTGGTAGCGGAGCTGATGGCCGTCGTCGAGGGTGAGGACGACGCGGCCGAACCGCTCGGGCGGATCGCCCTCGGAGCGGCACACCAGTCCCCCGGTCATGCCGAAGTGCAGGATGAGCGTCGGGCCCCCGGCCGGGGCGATCAGCCACTTGCCGTGGCGCCGCGGAGCGGCGAACCGGCGGCCCTCCAGCTCCCGCTTCAGCCGCTGTGCGGTGACCCCGCGCAGCACCCCCGGATCGGCCACCTCGACGCGCTCGATGCGGTGCCCCTGCGCGCAGGAGGCCAGCGTACGGCGGAAGCCCTCGACGTCCGGTAGCTCGGGCATAGCGCCAGATTACGCCGGGCCGGGGAGGACGGCTCGGGGAAAAGTAAGGTGAGGAAAACCAAAACTTTGCACGAGTCGGATAAAGTACCTGGTTATGCGATTCATCCGCTCCGGGCCGGGGGCGAGCGGTCGCAATCAGAAACTTTTCGCGATCGCGCGGTGCCTGCCGTTCGTGGTCATGGCGGTGGTCGTCACCATCGAGCTGACGCCCGCGCACGTGCTCTACACCGGCCCCCTCCTCACCCCGGCCCCGGCGCTGGCCGCGGTGACGATGGGACCGGTCGGCACCGGGGGCGTGGTGCTGCTGGCCGCCGCGATCAGCGCGCTCACCGCCACCCACAACGACGCCTGGGGCACCCAGCCGGTGTACGCGAACCTGCTGGCGCTGCTCGTGGTGTCCGTGGCGAGCGTGGCGAGCAGCGCCGTCCGGGAGCGCAGGGACCGGGAGCTGAGCCAGGTCCGCCGGATCGCCGAGGTCTCCCAGAACGTGGTGCTGCGGCCGCTGCCCGCCCGGATGGGCGGGGTGCGCACCGCCAGCGTGTACATGGCGGCCGAGCGCGGGGCGCAGATCGGCGGCGATCTGTACGAGGCGGTGGGCACCCGCTACGGGGTGCGGCTGATCGTCGGGGACGTACGCGGCAAGGGGCTGCCCGCGGTGCGCTCCGCCGCGGCGGTCCTGGGCGCCTTCCGGGAGGCCGTGCACTACGAACACGATCTGGTCGAGGTGATGGAGCGGTGCGCGGCGGCCCTGGGCCGCGAATACGAGCTGCTGGACCGGTCCCGGCTCCAGGACTGGGACGAGCGGGCCGAGCAGTTCGTCACCGTGCTGCTCGCCCAGGTGGTGCCCGACAGCTGTCTGGTCCAGCTGATCAACCGGGGCCACCCTCCGCCCCTGGTGCTGCACGACCGCAAGGTACGGACGCTGGGCCCGGTGCGCCCGCTGCCGCCGCTCGGCCTGGACGAGTTCCTGACCCCGCCCCCGATCGGCGTCGAGACCTTCCCGTTCGTGGTCGGCGACCGGCTGCTGCTGCACACCGACGGGGTCCTCGAGGCGCGCAACCACTGCAACGAGTTCTTCCCACTGCCGCAGGCCATGGAGACCGTGGAGGGCGCCACCCCGACCGAATACCTGGACCGGCTGCGCCACGCCCTGGTCCACCACGCCGAGGGGCGGCTGGCCGATGACGCGGCGATGATCCTCATCGAGCGGGCGACCGGGGCCGAGCCAGGGTGGCGCTCCGGCTCCTGAGACTTCCCGAGGGGGGCGGGGCTACGGCACCGGAGCGCCGAACTCCGCCAGCGCGGCCGCCACGATCGCCTCCAGCCGGGCGTGGTGGGCGCCGCGCCAGTAGACGCGCTCGCAGGCGGCACAGCGGGCGAACACGTCGTACGTGCTCCGCGTCCCGTGCTCCAGCCGCTCGTGGACCGTGTCCTTGTCGGCGTCTTCCAGGGGGCCGTTGCACGCCGTGCAGCGGGTCCAGGGGTCGAGGGACGGGGTGAACCGGCCCAGGACGTCACGCAGTTGCTCATCGGGCCGGTCGCTGTAGACATACGCCCCGGCCCACAGCTCGCGCCGCCGCAGCAGCCCCCGGTCGCGCGAGAGGAGCACCCGGCGCTGGGCCGCGGAGCGGGCGGCGAGCGCGGGGTCGCCGATGTCCTCGCTCTCGTACGCCGCGTCGACGCCCAGCAGCCGAAGGCGGCGCGCCAGGGTGCCCAGGTGGACGTCGAGCAGGAAGCGCAGCGGCGCCCCCGGGACCCGCTGCGGCCGGACGACGGGGTGCACCTCCACGGACTCCCCCGCCCCCGGCACATGCGTCACGGCGGTCTCCCGGCCGTCGACGAGCAGCCGGCCGACCTCGGTGAGCGGAACCCCGAACGACTCGACGACATGGCCGAGGGTGGACGCGCCGTCGGTGATGACGGCCGTGCGCTCCCGGCGCCGTTCGGGGGCGGCGAAAAGCCGCAGTTCAGGGGCGAGGCTGAGCTGGATCTCCGGTCCGTTCACACCGCCAGCATGCCAGGCGCGACGGGCCGCGGGCGACGGTGTTTTCGCCCTGCCGCCACCGGATTCCTGCGGGGTCAGGCGCCGCCGGAGCGCTCCAGGCGCCGTCGCTTGCGGCGCCAGGTCACCAGCCGCAGGTACTCCTCGTGCAGCAGCCGTCCGACGAGCGCGCCGCCGAACACCACGAAGCCGACGCCGACCAGCCAGGACTGCACGACCAGCACGGTGCCGACCGGGCCGTAGGACACCGCGCTGGAGGCGATCAGCGGCGAGAACACCAGCCGGGAGAAGATCCGCAGCCCCAGCAGCCCGACGCCGGTGGCCAGGGCGCCCGGCAGCAGGGCGCCCCAGCTGATCCGCCCGCCGAGCAGCAGCCGCTGGGACCACCAGAAGAAGAGCACCGTGCCGCCGACGGCGACGGCCACCCGGGTGGGCCCGGAGCCGAGGTGGGACGAGAGCAGGAGGTAGCCGATGAACACGATGAGCCAGACCAGGTGGCGCCACACGGTGTGCCAGCGGCCGGGGGGCAGCTCCCACACCTTCTCGTAGCCGGTCTGCACCACCCCGCAGAAGGTCAGTCCGAAGAGCGCCAGCGTGGCCAGACCGAACGCGGTGGTGGTCTCCAGCGACCGCCTCGGCGGGGCGAACAGGTCCAGGACCTCGTCCCGTGAGGTGGCGGACACCCCGAGCCCCTCGGCCAGCCACTGGGCGAAGCCGTGCCGGTTCACCGGATCGGCCGCGGCGACCACGATCAGCAGCGGCACCAGCGTGAGGAAGCCGAGCGCGGCGAACCCCAACGCCCGGTGCATCAGCTCGAATTCGCTGCCCCGGCGCCATCCCCTCCCGGCCGGGGACCGGTGGAACGTGTGGTGCAGCCGCCGGAACCGCGCGCGGCGGGGCTGCGAGCGGTGACCGGAGTCGTCGGGGGGCTGCTCGGACATACCACTCCCACTCCCCCACCACCGGTTCATGCGATATGCCCCAGTAAGTCGCGCATCGTCCAGCGTACTCAGTGCGGATGCCCGTGCAACCCACGGTGGCGGCGGCCCCTCGTCCGGTGGCGGCACTGTGCCAGAATGTGAGAGGAAAGCTGACTCGATGAACGGGCCCGGGAAGCAGCGGACACCCGCCGGGGAGCTGTTCGCCGAGGGCGGTGCGCTCGGCAGGGCGATGAGCGGAATCGACTGGTCGGTGACGCCCCTCGGCACCACCGACGCCTGGCCTCCGCGGCTGGTCGAGGCGCTGCGCATCATCTTGTTCACCGAGCAGCCGATGGCCGTGTTCTGGGGCCCCGATTACACGATGCTGTACAACGAGGCGTACACGGACATCATCGGCTCCAAGCATCCGGGGGCGCTGGGCCGGTCCGGCCGGGACGTCTTCCCCGAGAACTGGGAGCTGTCCGCCGCTCCGCTCTTCGAGAGCGTGTGGGAGAGCCGCAAGCCCTCCCTGGTGACCGACCGGGCCTTCGTCATCCAGCGCCGCGGTTTCCTGGAGCAGTCCTACTTCGACGTCTCCTTCCAGCCGCTGCTGCTGGAGGACGGCACGGTGGGCGGGGTGCTGTGCGTCGTCACCGAGACCACGGCGCGGGTGCTCAGCGAGCGGCGGCTGCGGCTGCTGGCGGGGCTCGGCGCGCGGACCGCCGGGCTGCGCACCCCGCAGAGCGTGGCCCGGACCGTCGCGGAGATGCTGGACATCCACCGGGACGACGTCCCGTTCACCGCCTTCTACCTGGTGCCCGCGCCCGGCAGGCTCCGGCTCGCCGCGTCCGCCGCCATCCCGGCGGAGGCCGCCGAGGCGGTCCGGGAGGTGCGGCTGGACCGGATCGAGGAGACGACGGGCCTGGCGGCGCGGCTGGCGGCCGTCGTGGGCGACGCGGCTCCGGCCCGGCTGCCGGGCGCGCTGTTCTCGATGCCCGGCGAGGAGGCGCTGGCCCATCCGCTGGTCCGGTCGGACACCGTGGAGGGCGTGCTGGTGATGGGCATCAATCCGCGGCTGCCCGCCACCGCGCCCTACCAGGACTTCTTCGAGGTGCTGGCGGCCACCGTCGGGGCGGCCCTGTCGGCGGCCCACACCCAGCAGGAGCAGCGGCGGCGCGCGGAGTCGCTGGCCGAGCTGGACCGCGCCAAGACGGTGTTCTTCTCCAACATCAGCCATGAGTTCCGTACGCCGCTCACGCTGATCCTCGGCCCGGTGCAGCAGGCGCTGGCCGACGAGGACCGCCCCGCGCGCCGGTCCCAGCTGGAGCTGGCGGAGCGCAGCGCGCTGCGGCTGCTGAAGCTGGTCAACACCCTGCTGGATGTCTCCCGGGTGGAGGCCGGACGGCTCAAGGGCACCTTCGAGCCGGTGGACTTGTCCCGTATCACCGCCGAGCTGGCGGCCATCTTCCGCTCCTCCTTCGACCTGGCCGGGCTGACCCTGGAGGTGGACTGTCCGCCACTGCCCGAGCCGGTGCACATCGACCGGGAGATGTGGGAGAAGATCGTCCTCAATCTGGTCAGCAACGCGCTGAAGTTCACCTTCACCGGCGGTGTCACGGTACGGACGGCCGCCGCCGGCCGCCACGCCCGGCTCACCGTGAACGACACCGGCAGCGGTATCCCGCGGGAGGAGCTGCCCCACCTCTTCGAGCGCTTCCACCGGGTGCGCGGGGCGCGGTCCCGGTCGCACGAGGGCAGCGGCATCGGGCTGGCGCTGGTCAAGGACCTGGTCGAGCTGCACTCGGGCACCATCACGGTGACCAGCGTCCCGGCCCGGGGCACCGAGTTCACGGTGGAGATTCCGTTCGGCACGGCGCATCTGGAGGACGTACGGGGCGAGGCGCCGTCCGTACGGGGCGGAACGGGCGAGGCCGAGCGCGCCGCCGCCTACGCCCAGGAGGCGCGCCACTGGCTCGGGACCGCGCCGCCCGGGCCGCCGGAAGCGGAGCGCCCGGCGGCGGCCTCGGAGGG
>NZ_RIBZ01000739.1:0-8950 GCF_003721215.1 Streptomyces botrytidirepellens | reverse complement strand
CCGGGACCCACGTTGGTGGGTCCCGGCCCCCGCTGTTCCGTTGTCTTCCGTTACCGGCCGATTGGCCACTCGTCAAAGCTCCTCGGCACTGTCTGCTCAGTCCTCTGGAGGCGGTTGGGCCGCGCCGGGCGCGGGTCTTTCCTTTGCGTCCGGGGTGGTGAAGGCCAGCGATTCGGCCGCCTGTTGTTGTACGGCTTCGGCCGTCTGGCGCGTATCGGTGACCACGTCGCCGAGTTCGTGGAGAAGGGCCTCGTAGATCGGCGCCTCTCCTTCTGCCGCCGGATCGGACTCAGCGTGGGGGTCGGGTGGGTTGTTCACGTCGGTTCTGCTTTCGTACTCGGGTGCTGTGGGCCCGGCCGGTGGCCGGGGCCGCCGTGTGTCTCAGGCGTCGAGGAGGAGGGAGTCGTCTTCGGTGCGGGCGCCGGGGAGCTGGTGCCGGGCGGCGATCAGGGCAGCGTCGATGTCGCGGGTGCCGGTGGCGGTGCACAGCGTGTAGACGATGTCGTCGAGTCGCTGCTGTGCCTCCGGGCCGCCGTTCTCGGCGTGCAGGGCGTGCAGCGTCTCGTACTGCTGGACGAGGTCGGCGAGAACCGCGGGGTGGGCCATGAGCATGGAATGCTCCTCTTCGTTCTTCGTAACGGTGGCGGTACGTGCTGTGATGGCGGGCGCGGCGGTAAGGGGGGCGCGGGGTGTCAGGCGGCAGCCGGGAGCCGCCGGGGCTGCGGCTCGGCCTCGACCTCTTCGCGGATGGTGCGGCAGCTGCGGGAGATGAGGCGGGAGACGTGCATCTGGGAGATGCCCAGCTCCTCGCCGATGTCGGCTTGGGTCATGTCGCGGAAGAACCGCAGGTACAGGATGTGCTGCTCCCGCTCCGGGAGGCGGTGCAGGCAGGGCTTGACCGCTTCCCGGGCGATGACCGTTTCGTAGCGGGCCTCGGGCCGGCCGAGGGTGTCGGCCAGCGAGTAGCCGTCGTCCGCGCCGGTCAGCTCGGCGTCCAGGGACAGGGAACGGAAGCTGTCCATGGCTTCCATGCCGGTCAGTACGTCCTCTTCGTTCATACCGGCGGCTTCGGCGATCTGCGCGACGGTCGGCGAGCGGTCGGCGCGTTCGGTGGTGGCCAGCTCCTGGAGGGTGGCGCGGACCTTGTTGCGCAGTTCCTGAACCCGCCGGGGAACGTGCACGTCCCAGCTGCAATCGCGGAAGTACCGCCTCAGTTCCCCCACGATCGTGGGGACGGCAAACGACTCGAACGCGTCTCCGCGCTGCGGGTCGTAGCGCTCTACGGCCTTGACCAGACCCATTGCCGCGACCTGTTTCAGGTCATCGAGGTTCTCTCCGCGGTTGCGGTAGCGGCCGGCGAGGCGGTGGGCCATCGGCAGCCAGGCCGCGACCAGCTCCTCGACCAGGACCTCCCGCTCGGGCCCGTCGGACGCCGCGGCCAGCCGCTCGAAGTCGGCCGCGGTGTCAGGGGCGTCGTCGTGACGGTGGCGGGCGCGTGCGGGTGCGGCGCTCATCGGTGTCATCTCTGCTCCCTGCTCGTTGCTGTCCAGCAGCGGCGGGAAGCCAACACGACACATCTGGGGCCCACAGCGCGTACGCGCGGCTCCCGCCAGGTGTGCCTGCCTTCCGAAGCACCTCAATCACTGACTCTTCTAGCCCAGCCCACTGACGTCAAACCCTTGTTTTTCGGCTGGGCGGCGAGCCTCCCCACCTCTCCAGCCCTGGTGGATACCGCTGTAGCGGCACGTGCCGACTGCGAGAAACGCTGCCGCCTCACCCTCCGGCATCCTCCGCCCTCCACCTCAACCACAACGGCGCGGCAGCCGCACGACGAGCCCCCTCCCTCCTCCGAGAGAGGGCCCGCCGGAGGCATGAAGGTCGTAAGACCAGCCCTGGCTGCGCCCCTGCGCCGGTGCTCGCACACCCCACAGTCGACCTTGCTGTTCCCCTGGGCAGGTCGCTCGCGCTCCGCGAGGGGCTGCGCACCACGGTCCTCGCCGGGCTGCCCCGTGGGGACGACCACCCGGTCGTCGGCGGCGTGCCAGGGAGCCTGACCTACCGCGACGGCGACCGGGTCCGTATCGTCTCGCTCTCCCCGGAGTCCGAACTTCTTCTGTCCGCCTCCATGGCATGAGCCCCACCGCGGTGAAGGAGCCGAGGGCCACCTCCGAGGTGATCACCCGCTGCCGCCCTTGGCGCGCCATCCGCCGGTTCGAGATGTCCGCGGGCCTGTGCTTACGGTGCGCGCGCCATGAGCAGGTTTCCGAAGAGGACCGGGGAAACGGTGAGCACTACGAATTCAACCGCGTCGGTGAGCGCGGCTGAGCTGCGGCGCAGGGTTCGCGCCATGCTGAGTTCGTCTCGGAGTTGCTGGGCGTACCGGCGGAGGAACTGGAGCGCGAGGCGAAGCCTGTTGCCGCTGCTCGTGCGAAGGAGGTCATCGAGACCCTGCGGTCCCGTGCTGTACGGCCTCGCACCCACCGAAACCGATCGGCCCGGCTGAGCGCGGCTTCCCCTCCACCAACAGTCCCCGCTCAGCCCCTGGTCGACACGCCGGACGATGGCCTGTGAGAACGACCTCGGGCCCGGCCCTGTTCCCGCTCACTGCGGTGAACCGGTCCGGGCCCGTCCCCGTTGACGAACAACTCGCCTTGGTCGGCGAGCCGACGCCCGTGCGCATTCCAGCCGTGGAATGGGCTGCATGGCTCGGGGACCGCAAGGACGGCACGGCGACCGCGGATGTCGGCCGGCAGTGGCTGGGCCGGCTGGGCAAGACCGACAACGGCATCGTCACAGTGACCACCGTGTGGACCGACGGAGGGTGCGGCCACGAGCGGTGAGGCGGCGAGCAACCCCGTGCGCGCGGGCCGGTGTCTGTACCGCGCCGGTGCGCCCGCGGCGACGACGCGGGCGCCGAGCCGTCAGGCGGGCTGGACGGTGATGGTGCAGAGGCGCTTGGTGGCCCGGGTCAGGGCTACGTACAAGTCCCTTTCCCCACCGGGGCGGGCCGTGATGATTTCCTCGGGGTTCACGACGACGACTCCGTCGAATTCCAGGCCGCGTGCTTCGGACGCCGGCACGATGCGTGCGTGGTGAGCGATGCCCTGGGCCGTCAGCTCGCTCACCCTGGTGTCCGCGCAGATCACTCCCAGAAGCTCGCCCGGGTGCGCGGTGCTCTGGGCGCGGAGTTCCTGAACGACGGCGGTGACCAACCCGTCCGGAGGTGTGGTCACGGTGCGAGGGCTCTCACCGCTGCGCAGTGACCGCGTGGGCTGCTGGTCCGGAGCGATCCGCGTGAGCAGGTCCCGGACGCTCTCCAGAATCTCCTGCGTGGTGCGGTAGCTGACGGTCAGGTTGTGCAGTTTGAACCGCGGTCCGACGTGGGGGCTCAGTGCTTCCTTCCAGTCGCGTGCCGTCGCGACCGGGCCTGCCTGGGCGAAGTCACCCACCAGCGTCATCGCCCTTGCCGGGCAGCGGCGGACGATCATCCGCCACTGCATGGCGGTCAGTTCCTGCGCCTCGTCGACGACGACGTGCCCGTACGTCCGCTCCGGGGGGCCGTCGACCAGGCTCGCCGCCTCGTCCAGCAACGGCACATCGGCATCGGTCCACGGGTCGTCCGGACCGCGCAGCAGAAGGGACCGCTCCTGCGCGGTCAGGCGGGGCAGGCGCTCGGCGAGGGCGTCGGCGTTCGTCAGGAGCGCCTTCACGAGGTCACCGGGTACCAGCCGCGGCCACAACACCTCGACCGCTCGGTCGACGCCGGCGTCGTCGAGGAGATCGGCTCGGATGGCGTCCAGGTCCAGCTCGTGGACCGGACCTGAGTCGGCCGCACCTTCGGCACGGCGCTGGGCAGCTCCCGTGAACCGGTCGAGGTTGATGCCCGTCATCCGTTCGGCATCGGCGTCGATCTGCTCCAGGAGGTCGCCCATGTCTCGTTGCATCGCGTCGGTGACGGCCTCGACCAAGAGCTCTTTGAACACCTGGCGCGCGGGGTTGTGCCCCAGTACGGCTGCCACGGCGGCGTCGCGTGCCGTGGCGACTTCCTCGCCGGAGAGGTGAACCAGTTCCTGTCCGACCCGGACGGTGAAGTCACCGGCGGGGGCTTGGTGGACACGCAGCAGGCCGGCCAAGGCGTCGGCGAGGTCGCAGCTGCCCTTGAGACGCGCGGTATCGAACGGGCCCACCGTGTCCGTGGACACTCCGGCCAGTTCCCGGCAGGTCGCCAGAACGACGTCGTTCTCTCCGAGCGAGGGAAGGACCTGGGAGATGTAGTCGAGGAACCGGGCGTTCGGGCCCACCACCAGGACGCCCTCCTCCGCGGCGCGCGGGAACGCGTACAGGACATAGGCCGCCCGGTGCAGGGCGACCACCGTCTTGCCGGTGCCGGGCCCGCCCTGCACCACGGTCACCCCGCGGTGGGCGGAGCGGACGATCTCGTCCTGCTCGGCCTGCAACGTCGCGACGGCCGCGTGCATCCTGCCCGTACGCCGTGCCGACAGAGCCTCGGTCAACGGGCCGTCCCCCACCACGTCCTCGTCGGTCGGGGCGGTCCCGTCCAGCAGTTCGTCGCTCACCGAGATGACCGTGCGCTCCTCGAGGCGCAGGTGCCGGCGCCGCCGCAGGTCCATCGGGTGGACCGGTGTCGCCTCGTAGAAGGGCCGCGCCGCGTTCGCGCGCCAGTCCACGAGCAGAGGCAGGTCCTCCTCTTCCGTGTGCAGTCCGATCCGCCCGATGCGCAGGGCCGTGCCATCCGTCCAGTCGATGCGCCCGAAGACCAGCCCCTTTTCGGCACCCTCCAGCCGGCCGATTTCCTTGCCCAGACGCTCGGCGGCGATTTCTCTCTCGTATGCCTCACCGGCGCTGTCCGCCGGGGCCTTCAGCACACTCGCGCGTGTTACTCGCGCCTCGGAAAGCCGCTCGGTGAGCAACTCATACAAGGAGGACACATAATCCTGCTCCGATTCGACCGCACGCAGAGCGGGATCATTGATTTTCGACAACAGGGGTCTCCTTCGATTCGACCCATACGGTCAAAAGTTCCCTGAAAGGCAAGCCTTGGCTTACTTGGTGAAGTTTGCCGCTGCTGCCAAGCGCACCGCTTCCACAAACAGCCCGTCACGCGGTGGAGTGGGGCTCGGAGCTGCGGGCCTCTTCGTAGTCCGGCTGCGGTGTCGGCCCCTTCTTCTTTCCGGCAGCAGGCAAGGTAATCAGCAGCACGGCTGCTGCGAAGAGTGCGATGAGCATGATCCAGACCGCGCCGACGTGCATAGCGTGGATGAACGCACGATCGGCAGCCTGCGCAAGAGTGGGCCGGTCGAGAGTGGCGGCGACATGCCGAGCCTGTTCCGCGGAAACCCGGGCGCTGTCCTGTTGCGCCTCCGGGACATCGCTCAGCGAGTGTTCGATCGCGCCTCGATATGCGATCGACATGATCGTGCCGCCCACCGCAATCCCGATCACACTGCCGACCTGCCGCGCCGTGTTGGTGACGGCCGACCCGGCGCCGGACCGTTCCAGCGGCAGGCTGCTGATCAGTGCTCCGGTCACCGGGGCCATCACAACGCCGACGGAAAAGCCCTGCGCCAACAACAGGATCTCGATCCAGACGAGTGGGGTGTGCAGATCGAGAAATCCGACCGCGCCAAAGCTGAACGCCGCCACAGTGAGCGCCGGCACGGCGACAGGGCGCAGAGACCATCGGCTGACCAGACGTGCGCCCAGGGGCGCCCCTACGACAGCGCCGACCGCGGTCGGAACATTGGCCAAGCCGGCCTTCATCGGCGAGTAGCCCAATGCACCCTGCATATAGAACGCGTTGTAGAAAGTGACGGCAGCCACAGAAAAGAGCAGCAACGCCATGGACGCGTTGCCACCACCGAACACCCGCTGCGCAAGCATCCGGGGATCGAAACTTGGTTCCTTGGCCCTCAATTCGACGAGCACGAAAGCGGCCAGCAGGACAAACCCGACCGCGATCGGCGCCCAGACGTCCGAACGACTCCAGGAGTCCACCTGCCCCGCGCGAATCAGGCCGTACGTCAACGCCGCGAGTCCGCTGATCGACAGCAATATCCCAGCCGGGTCCAGCGGCCGCACGGTAGGGCTGCGAAAATTGGGGACCATCAGGACGATCCCAGCCAATGCCAGCACGACGATTGGAACGTTGACAGAAAGACCGAACCCCACCAGAAATGGCTGAGCAGGAGTCCCGCCAACACCGGGCCCGCTGCCATTCCGACACCGGTGGATGTCGAAGAAATGGCGATTGCGGTTGCCCGCGCGGGGCCGGTGAAGGTCCACAACAGGATGGCAAAGTTGGCAGGCATGATCAGTGCGGCGCCGACTCCCATCGCACCCCGGGCGGCAATCAGCTGGCCTGCATCGCCTGCGTACGCCGCCCAGATCGAGGCCCCGGCAAAGATCACCAAGCCAACTGCGAGCACTTTCCGGTGGCCGAAGCTATCGCCCAGTGCGCCAGCGGTGAACATCAAGGTTGCGAAGACCAGGGTGTATGCGCCTGTGGCCCATTGCAGCTCGGCCGGGCTGGCGCCCAGTCCACGGACCGGGTCGGCAAGGGTCTCCAGGAGAATGCTGAGGACGGTGTTGTCCAGCCAAATCAGCAGCGAACACACCATAAGAACGGCAAGAATCAACCGCTGCCTGGACTTCGGCAGCGTTGGCGGCGTAGTCATGAACTCCTTTGGATATCGATGGGCGGGAGCTTGAACGACGGGACTATAAGCAAACTCCACAACGCTGTCAATCTTAGGGTTCCTCGTCAAAACTGTTGCGGCCGAGCGGGCTATATGCCTCCGCCGGATTTGCGGACTGAATAGTTTTGTGCCTCTGGCGGATTTCCGAGTTGAAGGTTTTCACTTCCGAGGGGGTTGCGACTGAGCGGATTTTCTGCCTTCAGTGAGCTGTCGCACCGCGTCCTGCGACCCATATAGCTGCACGCCTGGTCATCGAGCACCACCTGCTTCGACGCGGGGTCGCCCGTGGGGGTAAGCGGTAGATCGTTCGACTGGCTATAACGGAGTGTCGGAAGGCATCCCGATCGGGGTAGTCGTTCGGCGCGCGCCGTACGGCAACCCAGGGCGTCGGCGTTCTCGATCGGGTGCGGCTCGTTTCGAGGGACGTCCTGACCTGGGGAGATGTTGATTGGTGTGGGGGTGGGCAGGTCTGTCCTTGACGGGAGGGGGGCGGTGCCGGCGCCGGCGGCGAAAGAGGTGTCGCCGTTCGCGGGGCGGAGCGGATCGTGCCGAGGATCGGCCTTGCGGCCGAGACCGCGAAGATCGAGGGAGCGCGCGCGAAGCTGAAGCGTCTGGTCGAACGGGGCTGTACCGGTCTGCCCAACTCGCCCTGAAAACTGATCCATCGCGTGAATTCTGATCACGGGTGTCGGGCGGGTTCGGGGTGGTCTTTCGAGTGCGGGCAGCAGGGTGTGCCGGGTGGCCGTCCGGTGCGGGCTCTCCGATGTCTTTCGGGTCGTGGGCGGGTAGGGCGGTCGCGCGGATCAGCTGAGCACGCGCTGCCCGGTCGCTGTCCACGTACGAAGCCGGCGCCCGTCCGGGTCACGCCCTCGGCACGACCACCGTCTTCGGTACGGCGATAGCGGAGACCACAAGATTTCGCCGGGCCGGCCAACGGCCCTTCAGAAGGCCGGCTTCTCCCCTGTTCCGGGGCCGGGAAGGATGATGCGTGCCGTGAAGGAGGCTGCCGCGGCGTCCACTTCGATGTCGGCGTCCTCGAAATCCAGTCGACGCCCCGTGGCCGGATACCAGGCCTTGTAGACCGCTTCCTTCATGCTGAACAGCAGGCGGTCCCAGCACACGCCGCGTTCGGTCGCCCGGAGTCTGCGCAGCCGCGCGATTTCACCGGGCAGGGCAATGGTCTCCAACACGCCTTCGTGCGTGTGGCGGAGCTCGTGGACGCACGGCCTCTTCGCCAGCCGGCGGCGTTGGCAGCGTCCAGGGCGGGCTTCCACCGTTGGGCGAAGAAGAAGCCCGAGTGCCAGGACTGTCCGCCGGGAGCGGTGAAGATCAGGTCCTGGGGCTGCTTGCCCAGGCATGCGCGCTGGAACAGCGCCACCTGGTCAGGGGTGAGGACAAGGGTGCGTCGGAACTTCTTCGTCTTGGGGGCTCCGAGGTACGTGCCGCCCTCGGCTCGACGCTTCCATGTGCGTTGTACGCGGAGCGTGGACCTCTTGCCGGTGAACGTGAAGTCACGCGGCTGGAGCGCCGTCACTTCGCCCGGCACCGCCTTCCCCGCCGCCGCCATGATCTGGTACGTCGACTGCCGTCCGGCGACATGGGGCAGTGCCGGATCGACGACCGTCATAGGCAGCCCCCGGTATGCCTTGACGAGGAACGGCACCCGGACCGCGCGCAGTTGGTGGACCGCGGCGGGGATGTCCACACCGCGCATGTCCATCACGATCGGCAGCCGCCCCCGCAGAGCGTCCGGCAGGTCGAGATAGGCACTCAGGCCGCATACCACAGGTGTTTCGGGCGTGCAGTTCCCCGGGATCGACGCACGGGCTCGGCGCGCCTCGTCCTGGAACCATTCGGGCGGCAGCAGCAGCCGCCGGGCGAGCGGATAGCACATGGTTGTGGAGGCGGCCCACAGGCCCACGTCGTACTGGGCGTTGAGCACCTGACCGTAACCCGGGCAGAAGCGCTTGTGGACGCCGACCGTGCTCTCCCCCGTCCGTGGGGTGACCAGTGTGCGCAGCACCCATCCTTCGGGCGGCGCCATCGGCATGACCGTGTTGGCCGCCGCGCGAGCCAGGGGCGCCCAGCCCGGCGTCAGAAGCCGGAGGACACCCGTCGTTGGCCTCCCCCTTGGTCATACCGAGACGGGTACGGGAACGGCAAACGGGATTCGCAACGGAATGCGGGATGAGCAGTGGTGCCGTGCCACCGGGCGGGTCCACATCCCTGGACCC
>NZ_RIBZ01000737.1:0-8828 GCF_003721215.1 Streptomyces botrytidirepellens | reverse complement strand
GGGCCCACGACCCGGGTCCACTGCCGGGCGGGGGTCCGGCGGACGCTCCGCCGCTCGCCCGCCGCCATGCCCGCGGTGACCCGGGCCAGCATCCTGGCCCGGTCCGGCTGGTGCGCCTCGGCGGCCTCGCGCAGCGCGGCGGCGACATCGCGCCGGTCGTCGCGATGGTCGATCATCAACCGTTCCCTCCTGGGTGCCCGGCATGACCCACACGGCCGGGGCGGAGCCCCCGTACCGTCTCCTGCGCGGACGGCGCCGACGGCGGGGCCTGCGCCTGTGTGCCCGCAGCGGGCCGCTCGGTCTCGTCGTCGGGCGGGCCGAGCAGCCGCTCCAGCTCGGCGATGCCGCGGGAGGTCTGGCTCTTGACCGTGCCCACCGAGATGCCGAGCGTACGGGCCGTGTCCCGCTCCGAGAGGTCGAACGCGTGCCGCAGCACCACGCACGCCCGCTTCCGGAACGGCAGCCTCACCAGCGCGGCCTGCACGTCCACCACCGCGGACACATCCGGGTCGTCCACCCGGTCCGAGCGCTCCGACGAGAAGAGCGCCACCCGCCGCCGCTCGCGCACCAGACTGCGGATCCGGGACCGGGCCAGGTTGGCGACCACGCCCCGGGCGTACGCGGCCGGATGCTCGGCGACCCGCACCCGGTCCCACCGGTGCCAGACCGCGACCAGCGCGTCGGCCGCCAGGTCGTCCGCCCCGTCGGAACTGCCCAGCAGCAAGTGGGCGAGGCGGGCCAGCTCGGCATGGTGCCGCTCGAAGAACTCCCGGAACTCCGCCTGCGGGTCGGCCGCGGATAAGCCGTCCGCCGGTAAGCCAGACGCCGGTGTGGTGGCCGCGGCGGCCGGGCCGTCGGTAGGAGCGCTCACGCGGGCCTCCTCACTGTCCCTGCTGTCCCTCGTCCGGTGGGTTGCGTGAGCGTAGCAGCGCTCCCCGTGTTGTACGAGTGGAGCCCTTCCGCTTACCCGGAATTGGCCGGTCAGCGGGCGGCCGCCGTCTCGTACAGTGCGTGACATGAGGGAGAGCGCGGTGCTGCACATCAAGGGGCGGATCCTGGTCGGCCCGGAGGACGGGGACGCCGGTGGCGTCCGGGACGAGATGTGGGTGGTCGACGGCAAGATCACCTTCGACCGGCCGACCGGGACCCGGGACGTACGGAGGCTGGACGGCTGGGTGCTGCCGGGGCTCGTCGACGCCCACTGCCACGTCGGCCTGGACGCCCACGGCGCGGTGGACGACGCGACGGGCGAGAAGCAGGCACTCACCGAACGCGACGCCGGGGCGCTGCTGCTGCGCGACGCCGGATCGCCGTCCGACACCCGCTGGATCGACGACCGCGAGGACCTGCCCCGCATCATCCGGGCCGGTCGCCACATCGCCCGCACCAAGCGCTACATCCGCAACTACGCCCACGAGATCGAACCGGAGGACCTGGTCGCCTACGTGGCGGCCGAGGCGCGCCGCGGCGACGGCTGGGTCAAGCTCGTCGGCGACTGGATCGACCGGGACAGCGGCGACCTGTCCGCCTGCTGGCCGCGCGGGGCGGTCGAGGCGGCCATCGCCGAGGCCCACCGGCTCGGGGCGCGGGTCACGGCACACTGCTTCGCCGAGGAGACCCTCGCCCCGCTGGTCGAGGCCGGGATCGACTGCATCGAGCACGCGACCGGGCTGACCGAGGACACCATCCCGCTGTTCGCCGAGCGGGGCGTCGCCATCGTCCCGACCCTGGTCAACATCGCCACCTTCCCGCGGCTCGCGGAGGGCGGCGAGGCCAAGTTCCCCCGCTGGGCCGACCACATGCGACGGCTGCACGCGCGGCGCTACGACACGGTGCGCGCCGCCTGGGACGCGGGCATCCCCGTCTACACCGGCACCGACGCGGGCGGTTCGCTCGCGCACGGGCTGGTCGGCCAGGAGGTCGCCGAGCTGGTCAAGGCGGGCATCCCGGTACGGGACGCGCTGTCGGCGGCCACCTGGGGCGCCCGGGCCTGGCTGGGACGGCCGGGGATCACCGAGGGCGCCCCCGCCGACCTCGTGGTGTACGAGGCCGACCCGCGCGCCGACGTACGGGTGCTGACGGCGCCGCGGTGGGTGGTGCTGCGGGGCCGGGTGTTCTGAGCGGGACCCGGGGGACCTGGGGGTCTGGGGATACGTGGCGGGGTCCGGGGATACGTGGCCATCGAACGCTTCGGCGAACAACACCCTTTGGGATGAACGGACTTCATGTGTCTGCCTGTTTACCCCCGGTGCGCAAATATGGCGTGGTCGAGGCCGTCGGCGCCCGTGGAGTCCCCCGCGGCAGGCGCCGGCGGCTCCATGTCTCCTGTGGGGGTCAACTCACGTGTCCTTTTCACGCAATACCTTCTTCGGCATGCCCGCCCGCCGTGTGGCGGCCGTCTCCGCAGCCACCGCCGTCTCCGTCCTGGGCGTCCTGCCCGCGGGCACGGCGCACGCCCGGACCGGCGACACCACCGCCACCGGCAAGGCCGGCGCGGCCGTACTCCGTACCGACCTGAGCGTCTCGCTCCTCAACAAGACCGTCACCGCACCGCTGGTGACCTCGCTGAACGAAGTGAAGGCGCCGCAGACCGCCAGCAAGACCGCGCTCAGCGCGACCGTGGCCGGCGTCAACGGCGACCGCCCCTTCAGCGTGCTGCGCGCCGACGTGGCCACCGCCCGCGCCGTCACGGAGAAGTCCCGCTCCGAGGGCTACTCCAACCTCGTCAACGCCAAGGTGAACGTGCCGGGGCTGCTGGCGGTGCCGCTCCTCACCGTGGAGCAGGTCACCTCGAAGGCCGTGTGCGCGGCCGGAAAGAAGCCGACCGCCGACTCCAACGTGCTCGGCACCGTCAGCGTGCTCGGCAAGAAGGTCACCCTGACCGCGGGCGCCTCCACCAAGGTCGACGTGCCCTCGCTCGGCCAGGTGACCCTGGATCTGTCGCGCACCTCGACCACCTCGCGCACCGCCGCGGCCACCGCGCTGTCGCTGAAGGTCTCGGTGAACCCGCTCAAGCTCAACGTCTCCGAGGTCGAGGGCCAGGTCACTCTGGCCCACGCCACCTGTGAGGCGCCCGTCGCCCCGGCCAAGGAGGAGGAGCCGGAGGTCGTCAACCAGACCAAGCCGGAGCCCAAGCCGGAGCACCTCGCCGAGACCGGCGGCAGCTCGGCCACCCCGTACCTGGTGGCAGGCGGCGCCGTGCTGCTCGCCGCGGGTGGCGGCGCGGTGATCCTGGCCCGCCGCCGGCGGGCCACCGGAACGCGCGGTGATGCGTAAGCACGACCCCACCTAGCAGCCGACGCCGGCGGTCGACCCACCCCGACCTCCGGCGTCGGCCCGGGCCTGCCCGGTGCGATTCAACCCGCCCGGGCAGGCCCCCAGACGGCGGTGTCCTGCGGGGGTCAGCCGTCCTGGAGGGCCTTGGCCAGGGCGATCACGAAGCGGTCCGTCGTATCGCGGTCGCGGACGGCCAGCCGCAGCCAGTCCGGGCCCAGGCCCGGGAACGTGTCGCCGCGGCGCACCGCGAAGCCGAGTTCGCGGAGGCGGGTGCGTATCGCCGCCGCGTCCGGCAGCCGGATCAGCAGGAACGGGCCGGCCGCCGGACCGCACACCCGCAGCCCGGCCTCGGCGAACTCGCCCAGCCGCTCGGCCAGATAGGCGCGGTCGGCGGCGGCTCGCTCGGCGGCCCGCGCCGCCTCGGCCAGCGCGTCGGGCGCACAGCACGCCTCCGCCGCCGCCAGCGCGGGCGTGGACACCGGCCACAGGGGCTGCACCCGCTCCAGCGCGGCGACGATCCCCGGGTCCGCCAGCACGTACCCGATGCGCAGCCCCGCCAGCCCCCACGTCTTGGTGAGGCTGCGCAGCACGACCAGCCCCGGCACATCCGTGCGGGAGGCGAGCGACGCGGGCTCGCCCGGCACGGCGTCCATGAACGCCTCGTCCACCACCAGCGTCCGCCCGGGCCGCGCCAGTTCGGCGAGCGCGGCGGCCGGGTGCAGCACGGAGGTGGGGTTGGTGGGATTGCCGACGACCACCAGATCGGCGTCGTCCGGCACCGCCGCCGGGTCCAGCCGGAAGCCGTCCCGCTCGTCGAGCAGCACCCGCTCCACCGTGTGCCCGGCGTCCCGCAACGCGGCCTCCGGCTCGGTGAACTGCGGATGCACCACCACCGGGCGCCGGGCCGGAAGGGCGCGGGCGATCAGCACGAACGCCTCCGCGGCCCCGGCCGTCAGCAGCACCCGGCCCTCGGGCACGCCATGGCACGCGGCCACCGCGGCGCGCGCCGCCCGCCCGTCGGGGTAGGCGGCCAGCCCGTCGAGGGACGCGGCGATGCGGTCCTTGAGCCAGCGCGGCGGCGTACCGGCCCGGACGTTGACCGCGAGGTCCGTCAGCCCGGCGTCGGCCCCGCGCACCTCCGCGTCCCCGTGATGCCGCAGATCGAACCCGGGGACCGCACCGCCGGCGGGCGTCTCACGGGCGGGCGTCTCACGGGCGGGCGTCTCAGCGGCCGGTATCCCAGCGGCCTCAGCGGCCGGTATCTCAGCGGACATCGGCGTGGATGTCCGGGTGGGAGTGGGCATGGGCCGCCTCCGCTTCGAGCTGCGCCCGCTCGGGCACCCCGGCCACCTCCTCGTAGCGCTCCATGACCAGCTCCGCCAACTCCACGGTCGGGCCGATGACATCGGCGTACACCACGTCGGCCTCCGGATAGGCGAGTTGCCAGCCCTCCGCCTGCTGCCGGACCCGCTCCAGCGCGTCACCGCCGAACAGGAAATACGGCAGCACCACGATCCGCTGCGCCCCGAGCCGCACACAGCGGTCCAGACCCGAGGGCACGTCCGGCGCGGCGAGCGAGGCGAACGCCGTCTCGACGCCCGCGAAACCGCGCCCCTCCCACAGCAGCCGGGCGGCCCGGTGCACCTCGGCGTTGCCCTCCGGCAGCGGCGACCCGTCGCCCACCAGCAGCACCGTCGTCCGCGCCCGGTCCGAGGGGGAGCGCCGACCGCCGCCCAGCGCCTCGTCCAGCCGCCGCTCCAGCACCCGCAGCAGCCGGGGGTCCGGGCCCAGCGGGCGGCCGAAGACGAACGAGGCGTCCGCGTGCCGCTCCGCCTCCTGGGCCAGCGCGGCGACGACCCCGTCTCTCGGGTGCTCCACCGGGATCAGGCTGAGGGGCACGACGGCGAAACGCGTCACGCCCTCTCCGACGAGGCGGGCCACCGCATCGGACAGCGGGGGCGCGCCCGGCCCGGTGAGGCCGCCCGCCACGGGCAGATCCGGGTGCTGCGCGCCCAACTCCCGTACGAAATCCTGGAAGGCGCCGGCGCGCCTCTCGTCTCGGGTGCCGATGCCTGCGATGAGCAGCGCGGGCGGGGTCGTCACGAAGTCTCCTTGGTGCAGGGTGAAACGGGTCTCACGGTGCAAAGCGCAGTCTCGCCCCGAGACGTTACTGAGCGCCGTCGGGACACGCCACGGCAGGTCTTCGGCCGATTTCGGAGTGGCCGCTTCGCGAGCGGCCGTTTTGAGGCGGGCCGTCCTGCGGGTGGCCGTCCCGCGGACCACGGCGGGCGATCGCACAGGTGGCCCGCGACGGCCTGCCCCCACCCGGCTCCGACACCCGCTTGGCGACGAGCAGTTCGCCTCCCGGCCCGGCGGCCAGCAGAGCAGCCGCCTCCGCCACACCGGGCGTCCCCACGGCGGTGAGGGCCGCCATGGACGGGTTCGGCACGTCGACGGCGGCCAGCGTCTCCGCCCCGTACCCCCGCAGCGGCACCCCGAGGCGCTCGGCCGCGGCCAGCAGCCCGGGCTCACCGGCCTTGGCCTCGACCGTCGCCAACTCGGCGACGCCGCCGGGCGAGAGGCCCGCCCCGGCGAGGGCCGCCGCCACCAGCCCGGTCACCTCGTCCACGGACACCCCTCGCCGCGCGCCGACGCCGACCACCAGATCCGGCTGTTGTGGAGGGCGCACGTCAGGTCACCGCCCCGGTCACCCGGCGGCGGGCACACATCCGGCCACGAACCGGGCCGCCACACCGGGCACCGCCGCCCAGTGCACATGGAGATACGAGGCATGCACGTTTCCCGGTGCGAACCCTTCGGTGCGGCGCTGCGGATGGACGAGCCCCCAGGCGGGCGTCTGCCCGGCCCCCGGCTCGACGGTGGTGCGGTGGAACTCATGGCCCCGCACCCGGGTCCCCGCGGCGGCGAGGGACGTGTCGGAAATGGCCACGGCCTCACGGTAGCCCAGCGTCAGCCGATCCGACATGTGTGCCTCGGCGTCCACCACTCCGCACATCGGGCGCCCGTCCAGCGAGCGCGCCAGATACAGCAGCCCGGCGCACTCGGCGGCGATGGGCGCACCGGTCGCCGCCAGCCTGGCGACCTCGGCGCGCAGCGGCTCGTTCGCGGACAGCTCCGGTGCGTACACCTCCGGGAAGCCGCCACCGATCACCAGCCCGCCGGTCCCGTCGGGGAGGTGCTCGTCCCGCAGCGGGTCGAACGGCACGACCCGCGCGCCCGCGGCGGTGAGCAACTCGGTGTGCTCCGCGTAGGAGAAGGTGAACGCGGCCCCGCCCGCCACGGCGACCACCGGCCGCCGGTCCTCCGGCAGGGGGCTCTCCGCGGCGGCCTCCGCCGCCGGGCCCAGCTCCGCCACCGGATCCCACACCGGGCCGGACAGGGGAGGCGCGCTGCCCGCCAGCGCCATCAGCCCGTCGAGATCGCACCCCTCCCGCACCCACGCGGCCAGCGCCGCGACCGCGTCCGTGGCCTCCGTGCGCCGCTCGGCCACCGGCACCAGACCGAGATGACGGCTCGGCGTCCCGACCTCGCGCATCCGGCGCAGCGCGCCGAGCACCGGCACCCCGGCGCCCTCCAGCGCCTCCCTCAGCATCGCCTCGTGCCGGTCGGACGCCACCTTGTTGAGGATCACCCCCGCGACCCGCACCTCCGGGTCCCAGGAGGCGAAGCCGTGCACCAGGGCCGCCACCGAACGCGACTGCGAGGACGCGTCCACCACCAGCACCACCGGCGCCCGCAGCACCTTGGCCACCTGTGCCGTCGACGCCAGCTCGCCCTGCCCGGCCGCCCCGTCGAACAGCCCCATCACGCCCTCGACCAGGGCCAGATCGCAGCCCGCCGCCCCGTGCAGGAACAGCGGCGCGATCCGGTCCGGACCGCACAGATAGGCGTCCAGGTTCCGCCCCGGCCGCCCGGCCCCGCCACCGGACGCGCGGCCACCAGGCACCCCACCCCCAGGCGCGCGGCCGCCACCGGCGGGCGAGACGGCCAACGCGTGATAGCCAGGATCGATGTAGTCCGGGCCCACCTTGTGCGGGGACACGTCCAGACCGCGCTGCGCGAAGGCCGCCATCAGCCCCGCGGTGACGGTCGTCTTGCCGCTGCCGGAGGCGGGCGCGGCGACGACCAGTCGGGGAACTCTCACCACTCGATGCCTCGCTGGCCCTTCTGACCGGTGTCCATCGGGTGCTTGACCTTGGACATGTCGGTGACGAGGTCGGCGAAGTCCACCAGCGGCGCCGGTGCGTTCCGCCCCGTGATGACGACATGCTGCGTACCCGGCCGGTCGCGCAGGACCGACACCACTTCCTCAGGATCCACCCAGCCCCAGTGCATGGGATACGCGAACTCGTCCAGCACATAGAGCCGGTATGTCTCCGCCGCGAGATCGCGCTTGACCTGCTCCCAGCCCTCGCGTGCGGCCTCCTCGCTGGACGCCATGTCGCGCTGGACCCACGACCAGCCCTCGCCCATCTTGTGCCATGCGACGGTCCCCCCTTCGCCCGAGTCGCCGAGGACGCGCAGCGCACGCTCCTCGCCGACCTTCCATTTCGCACTCTTTACAAACTGGAATACACCGACCGGCCAGTTCTGGTTCCACGCCCGCAGCGCCAGACCGAACGCGGCCGTCGACTTGCCCTTCCCCACGCCCGTGTGCACGAGCACGAGCGGCCGGTTGCGGCGCTGGCGGGTGGTCAGCCCGTCGTCGGGGACGACGGTCGGTTGTCCTTGCGGCATCAGGCTGCCCTCCGTGAGTTCTGTACCGTCCGTACATCGCGGACCAGCGCCGTCACGCTGTCCGCGCGCAATTCGTCCAGGGTGACCGGGGTGCCCCGCAGATCGCGCGCGAGCGCGCCCGCCAGGCCCAGCCGCACCGGCCCCGACTCGCAGTCGACCACCACCGAGGCGACCCCGTCGCCCGCGAGCAGCCGCGCCGCGCGCCCGGCCCGCTCCACCGGCGTGGACCCGTCGGACACCGCGGCCTTCTTCGACTCCGTGGCCCGCCCGTCGGTCACCACGACCAGCAGCGGACGGCGCGAGGGGTCCCGCAGCCGCTCCACCCGCAGCACCTCGCGGGCCTTCAACAGTCCCGCCGCGAGCGGGGTGCGGCCGCCGGTCGGCAGCTGTTCCAGCCGGGCGGCGGCCGCGTCCACCGACGAGGTGGGCGGCAGCGCCAGCTCCGCGTCCGCCCCCCGGAAGGTGACCAGGCCGACCTTGTCCCGCCGCTGATAGGCGTCCAGCAGCAGCGACAGCACCGCGCCCTTGATCGCGCCCATGCGCTTGCGGGCGGCCATCGACCCCGACGCGTCCACGACGAACAGCACGAGATTGCCCTCCCGGCCCTCGCGCACCGCCTCCCGCAGATCGTCCCGGCGCACCAGCAGCCCCGGGCCGCGCCGCCCGCGGATGTGCTGATGCGGGGCGGCGGCCCGTACGGTCGCCGCCAGGTGCAGCGAGGTCAGCGTCCCCTGGGGGCGGCGCGCACCGGCGGTGCGGCCGTGCGCGGTGCGGGCCCGCGACCGCCGTCCGGC
>NZ_RIBZ01000738.1:0-8822 GCF_003721215.1 Streptomyces botrytidirepellens | reverse complement strand
GGGAGCTTGAAGCTCCCGGGCCCGGCCCTCGTGATTGCCGAGACGACGCGCCGACGCGCGCAGCGTCAGTTGTCGTCCTCGTCGATGAGGAAGCCCCGCATCGGGCTGGGCGCCTGCTGCATCGGCTGCGGACTCTGCGGCCGCACCGGTGCCATCGGCTGGGTCATCGCGGGGGACATCTGCTGCTGGCCACCGTACGACGACGCGCCGCCGTTCTGGTTGTGGCCGCCGCCCATCGACTGGTTGCCGCCCATCGTGTGGCCACCCATCGAGCCGGCACCCGAGGAAGCCATGGACCCGCTCATCGAGGGGGACGGCGGCAGCGAGGCGGTCGCGGGGGTCCGCGGCGGGGCCAGCGAGTCGTCGGACTGGTTCTCCAGCTGGCGCAGCTGGCTCTCCAGGTACGACTTCAGCCGCGTGCGGTACTCGCGTTCGAAGCCGCGCAGGTCCTCGACCTTGCGCTCGAGCGTGGCGCGAGCGGACTCCAGGGAGCCCATCGCGACACGGTGCTTCTCCTGCGCGTCCCGCTCCAGCGCGTCCGCCTTGGCGCGAGCGTCACGCTCCAGGCCCTCGGCGCGGCTGCGGGCCTCGCCGACGATCTTGTTGGCCTCGGAACGGGCCTCCGCGATCGCCTGGTCGGCGGTCTGCTGCGCGAGCGAGAGCACGCGCGCGGCGCTGTCGCCGCCCGGGCCCTGACCCGGCTGCGGCAGCTGCGGGCCGCCGGGACCACCGGGGCCGCCCATCGGGCCACCCATGGGCCCGCCGGGACCCATCGGGCCGTTCTGGCCCATCGGACCGGGACCGCCAGGACCACCGGGGCCACCAGGACCGCCCTGACCCATCGGGCCGGGCCCGTTCTGGCCCATCGGACCGGCCGGCAGCTGCGGGGCGCCGCCCGGAAGCTGGGGCGGGCCGCCCATCTGCTGCTGCTGTTGCTGCTGCTGCGGCGGGCCGGGCTGACCCTGCTGCTGCTGCGGCGGTCCGGATATGGCGGCGGGAACAGGGGCGCCGGGTCGCTCCTGCTGTTCCGGAGGTTTGCGCATGCCTTGCTGCTGCTGACTCTGTGCGGCGGCCCGCGTGGCTGCGGCCAGCTTGGCGCGCAGGTCCTCGTTCTCCCGCAGCAGCCGGGTCAGTTCGGCTTCGACCTCGTCGAGGAAGGCATCGACCTCGTCCTCGTCATAGCCTTCTCGGAGGCGGACGGTCGTGAACTGCTTGTTCCGCACGTCCTCGGGGGTCAACGGCATCTCTACTTCACCTCAACGTAGTCGTCGGCAATCGGCAAGACCGTATCGTTCACACCCTGCTCGCAAAATTGCTCACGACGGTGATCAGGATCCAGACGATGATCATCAGCACGAAGAAGGACAGGTCGAGCGCCACACCCCCGAGACGCAACGGCGGGATGACCCGCCGCAGCAGCTTGAGTGGCGGATCGGTCACAGTGTAGGTGGCCTCGAGGATGACCACCATCGCCCTACCGGGTTGCCACGAGCGTGCGAACTGGAAGACATAGTCCATCACCAGCCGGAAGATCAGCACGATCAGGAAGCAGTACAGCGCGATGTAGATCACCTGTAGTGCGATGCTCATCTCGCGCGTCCCTCTCCCCTGTTTCGTACGCGGCCTTGCGGCCTCGGATGACTCGGTGTTGCCGTGTTGCGTCTCAGCTCTGGTTGAAGAACCCGCCCTCTGCGATACGGGCCTTGTCCTCCGCCGTGACATCGACGTTAGCAGGAGACAACAGGAACACCTTCTGCGTCACTCGCTCAATGCTCCCATGGAGACCGAAGACGAGTCCGGCGGCAAAGTCGACAAGTCGCTTCGCATCCGTGTCGTCCATCTCCGTCAGATTCATGATCACCGGGGTGCCCTCACGGAAGTGTTCCCCGATAGTACGGGCCTCGTTGTAGGTCCGGGGGTGCAGTGTGGTGATGCGGTACGGCTCCCGCTCGGACACAACCTTGGGCATGATCACCGGTGCGTTCTTCTCCAAGTTCTGACGTTCAGGTGTGATAGACGCCACGGGGGCAATTCGCGCGGGTTGTCTGCTTTCCGTCACAAGCGGAGCCGGTTCGCGCTGTGCGGGGGGGTGGACGACTCGCACAGATTCGCCCCTCTCCGGCCGCGGTTCGGTCTCCACTGCCGAATGACGCCGACGCTCCCGCTCGGGCTCCGGCTCGGGCTCGAATTCGTCGTCGGGGTCGAACCCCCGGCCGTCGTACCCATCGTCCTCCACGAGGCCGAGGTAGACCGCCATCTTGCGCATCGCGCCGGCCATTCTCTGCGTCCTCCGCTCTGTGGTGGATCGGCTCCGCCACCGGATGCCTTGGATCCACGTGGCCTGCCCGTCTTTTGACGGGAATGACCATATTTTCTGCTGTGGTCCGACTTCTTCGCGACGTTACCGGAGCCTGGGGCGGACTCCGAGTACCGCAGTGCCGACGCGCACATGTGTCGCCCCCGCCGCAACCGCTTCTTCCAGATCTGAGCTCATTCCCGCCGAGACCATGTTCGCAGCCGGATGAGCCACGCGCAGGCCGGATGAGATTTCCATCAGCCGGTCGAAGGCCGCCCGGGGCTGGTCCGCGTAGGGACCGGCCAGCGGTGCCACCGTCATGAGGCCGTCCAGCCGCAGACCGTCGGCCGCCTCCACGGCCTCGGCCAGCGCGCCCACTCCGTCCGGACCGACGCCGCCGCGCTGCCCCCGCTCCCCGGAGTCCACGTCGAGCGCCACTTGAATCAAGACACCCAGCTCGCGCGCGGCCCCCACGGCCGCGCCCGAGAGCGCGTCGACCAATCGCTTGCGATCAACCGATTGCACCACATCGGCATAACTACATACGGAACGCACCTTATTGGTCTGCAATTGCCCGACAAAATGCCAGATCAGTGGCAGATCAGCGCATTCCGCAGCTTTGGGAGCGGCCTCCTGATCGCGGTTCTCCGCAACGTGCCGGACGCCGAGTTCCGCGAGCAAACGGACGTCGCTCGCCGGATACGTCTTGGTGACCACGATCAGGGTCACCTCTTCGCGCTTGCGACCGGCGGCGGCGCAGGCGGCAGAGATACGTTCCTCCACCTGTGCCAGGTTCGCGGCCAGTTCCGTCTTGCGATCCGTCACAGCTCAGCCGTCCAACCAGACATAGCTCGCGAGCCGCCCCGTCGTGCGGTCGCGCCGGTACGAGAAGTGGTCCGCCGATTCCAGCGTGCAGATGTGAGATTCTCCATCCATCTCCACACCGGCGCGGGCGAGTTGGGCCCGCACTCCGGCCGCCACGTCCACCGCCGGGGTGCCCCAGCTGGTCTCGGCCCAGGACTCGGGCACCGTTTCGGCGACCTCGGTGCGCATCGCCGCGGGGACCTCGTAGCACCGGCCGCAAACGGAGGGTCCGGTTCGGGCCACGATCCGGGCCGGGGAGGCACCCTGAGTGGTCATCGCCTCGACCACCGCCGGGACCACCCCGGCGACCAGCCCGGGCCGTCCCGCGTGCGCGGCACCGGCGACGCCGGCGACCGGGTCGGCCAGCAGCACCGGGGTGCAGTCGGCGGTGAGGACGGCGAGGGCGATCCCGCGACGCGACGTCACCACCGCGTCCACGCACGGGATCTCACCGGTGGTCCAGGGGCCCTCGACCACGGCGACGTCCCGGCCGTGCACCTGGTTCATCCAGACGACGGACGACGGGTCCAGGCCGAGCGCCTTGGCCGCCAGTTCGCGGTTGGTCCGTACGGCCTGGGGGTCGTCGCCGACCGCCCCGCCGAGGTTGAGCTCGTCATACGGAGCGGCGCTCACCCCGCCCCACCGGTCGGTGAAGGCGAAGTGCGCGCCGCTCGCGTCGTGCTGTTGCGCTATCACTGCGGGATCGCTTCAGGGTCGCCGTGGAGCCATGGCAGCGGGCTCACTTCAGGAAGTCCGGCACGTCCAGCTCCTCGGCCTGGCTGTCCTGGTAGGGACGGGCCGGCGGGACCTGCGGAGTGGACACCGGGGGCGGCGGCGGAACCTCGGCGACCGGAGCGGGCTCCGGGGCGGGCTCCTCCTCACGCGGAGTGACGCTGCCGAGGCCGCCGAAGGACGGGCGGCCGGCGTCCTGGGCGGGCGGACGGGGAGCCTGGCTGCCGGCGTTCTCCTCGCGGCCGCCGTTGTACGAGCCCAGCACCTTGTCGCGGTTCTGGTTCTTCGCGGGCGGCTGGCCGCCGTCGAAGCCCGCCGCGATGACGGTGACCCGGACCTCGTCGCCGAGCGCGTCGTCGATCACCGCACCGAAGATGATGTTGGCCTCGGGGTGGGCGGCCTCGCTCACCAGCTGGGCGGCCTCGTTGATCTCGAACAGACCGAGGTCGGAGCCGCCCGAGATGGAGAGCAGCACGCCCCGGGCGCCGTCGATCGACGCCTCCAGCAGCGGCGAGGAGATCGCCATCTCGGCGGCGGCCACCGCGCGGTCGTCGCCGCGCGCCGAGCCGATGCCCATGAGCGCCGAGCCCGCCTCGGACATCACGGACTTGACGTCCGCGAAGTCGAGGTTGATCAGGCCGGGGGTGGTGATGAGGTCGGTGATGCCCTGAACACCCGACAGCAGCACCTGGTCCGCCGACTTGAACGCGTCGAGCACGCTCACCTGACGGTCGGAAATCGACAGGAGCCGGTCGTTCGGAATGACGATGAGGGTGTCGACCTCGTCGCGCAGACCCGCGATGCCGTCCTCGGCCTGATTGGCGCGGCGGCGGCCCTCGAAGGTGAACGGACGGGTGACCACACCGATCGTCAGTGCGCCGAGCGACCGGGCGATGTTGGCGACGACGGGCGCGCCGCCGGTGCCGGTGCCGCCGCCCTCGCCCGCGGTCACGAAGACCATGTCGGCCCCCTTGAGGACCTCCTCGATCTCCTCGCGGTGGTCCTCGGCGGCCTTGCGGCCGACATCGGGGTTGGCGCCGGCGCCCAGTCCACGCGTGAGCTCGCGGCCGACGTCGAGCTTGACGTCCGCGTCACTCATCAGGAGGGCCTGCGCATCGGTGTTGATCGCGATGAACTCGACGCCCTTGAGCCCGACCTCGATCATCCGGTTGATGGCATTCACGCCACCGCCGCCGATGCCGACGACCTTGATGACTGCGAGGTAGTTCTGCGGTGCTGCCACGTCGAAGGCCTCTCGCCTCGAGTTACGTGTCGCCACCCCGCTGTTGTCGCGGTGCGCCGACTGATGCCGAATGGGACGGTTCCGATTGCCGACCCCAACCCTAACGCTGAAGTTTAGGGTTACCAGTGCCTCTGTTTCCCGGAGTCTTCGGAACAGGACACTAAGTCGACAAGTGGCGCGCGTTCAATGAACACGCCGAACCTCCCGCTTTTCTTTTCACCCTATGTGATCACCCAGTGGGCTAGCCAACCAGGGTGCTGGCCTGCTGGTATCCCCGTCAACTGCGGGACACCGCGGGCGCGCTCGGCGCGCTGACGTCGAAGTGACCGGCGTCGGGCCGCGCTTTCATGAGCGCCGTGAGCGCCTTCGCCTTCGCGGCTCCGCGCTCATCGCTCCCCCACGCAACGGTACGGCTCCGGGTCAGCTCCAGAGTGATCGAGTCGTACGAGCGGACCCGGACCGAGCGCATGTCCGTACGGACCTTCGCGGGGAGGCCGGCGACCACCCGGACGGCCTCGCGGCGCAGCCGCGCCGGGCCGAAATGGCGTGAACTCGGCGACCGGTCCGGCTCCATTTCGAGCAGCGGAACGTCCTTCGGCCGCTTGGCCAGACGGGAGAACCGCACGCCATGGGCGTCCACTTCGCGGAACTTCCCGCCCTCTTCGACAATCACTTCGGCCTTGCGTTCCGTCACATCAAGACTGATGGTGTGCGGCCATGACCGGGATACGTCCACTTTCGCTATCCGCGGCAGCCGGTCGCGCAGCCGCTGCCCGATCGCGCCGGTGTCCACGGCGACCAGGGGGGTGTCCAGCGGAACGTCCGCGGCCTCGCGGACCTCGTCCTGGGTGAGCACGTCCTCGCCGGTGACCGTCACCCGCTCGGCCCGCAGCCAGCTCGACCCGTACAGCAGCCAGCCGGTCCCGCCGCCCAGCAGGGCCGCGACCACGGCGGCGATCACCAGGGTGCGGCGGCGGGGCAGGCGGAACCTGCGCCGCGCCGCGAAGACGCGCGGGGGCGGGCCGGACGGCGACGTCCTGCGGGCGCCGCTCTCGGCGGTCGTCGGTCCGGCCACGCTCCCTGCCTTCTCACGCCTGGCGGCGTGCCGCGATTGCCTCGTACACCATGCCGACCAGCAGCTCGTCGGCGTCCCGGCGGCCGAACTCGGCGGCGCGCCGCGACATCTCGTACAGCCGGTGCGGGTCGCCGAGCACCGGGAGCACATTGCTCTGCACCCATTCGGGCGTCAGTTCGGCGTCGTCGACGAGCAGTCCGCCGCCCGCCTTGACCAACGGCTGGGCGTTGAGCCGCTGCTCGCCGTTGCCGATGGGCAGCGGGACGTAGGCGGCCGGCAGCCCGACGGCGGACAGCTCGGCGACGGTCATCGCGCCCGCGCGGCAGAGCATCATGTCGGCCGCGGCGTACGCGAGGTCCATCCGGTCCACGTACGGTACCGGGATATAGGGCGGCATTCCGGGCATGTTGTCCACATGCGGCAGTTCGTTTTTCGGGCCGACCGCGTGCAGGACCTGGATTCCGGCCCGCTGGAGGAACGGCGCGACCCGCTGGACCACCTCGTTCAGCCGGCGCGCGCCCTGCGAACCGCCGGAGACCAGCAGCGTCGGCAGGTTGGGGTCGAGGCCGAAGGCCGCCCGCGCCTCGGGGCGGACCGCGGCCCGGTCCAGGGTGGCGATGGAGCGGCGCAGCGGGATGCCCACGTAGCGGGCGCCGCGGAGCTTGCTGTCCGGGGTGGAGACCCCGACGGACGTGGCGTAGCGGGAGCCGATCTTGTTGGCGAGGCCGGGCCGGGCGTTGGCCTCGTGGACGATGATCGGCACGCCCAGCCGCTTGGCGGCCAGATAGCCGGGCAGGGCCACATAGCCGCCGAAGCCGACCACGCAGTCGGCCTTGGTGCGCTCCAGGATCTGCTCGGCGGCCTTGATGGTGCCGCGCAGCCGCCCGGGGACGGTGATCAGCTCGGGGGTGGGTTTGCGTGGCAGCGGAACGGCGGGGATCAGCCCGAGTTCATAGCCGCGCTCTGGCACGAGCCGGGTCTCCAGCCCGCGCTCCGTGCCGAGCGCCGTGATCCCCACGGTCGGATCCTGCCTTCGCAGGGCGTCCGCGAGGGCGAGCGCGGGCTCGATGTGGCCGGCGGTCCCCCCACCGGCGAGTACGACATG
Organism: Streptomyces botrytidirepellens; assembly: GCF_003721215.1. Lineage (NCBI taxonomy): Bacteria > Bacillati > Actinomycetota > Actinomycetes > Kitasatosporales > Streptomycetaceae > Streptomyces > Streptomyces botrytidirepellens. The sequence goes on along the minus strand of NZ_RIBZ01000738.1, from coordinate 1,507 downwards.
CACCGAAATTCACCGCTCTCCGGACGGCCGTTCCTTGACGCGCCGTCTCATCGTCTTCCGTCTCACCCGAGCCAGCTTCTTCCGCAAAGCAGGCTGCCGCATGGCCAGCGCCGCCCGTGCAGCGGGCTCGGCCCGTGCGAAGGCGATCAGCAGACCTACGGCGAACATGGTCGGCAGCAGGGCGGACCCTCCGTAGGAGAACAGCGGGAGCGGAACCCCGGCGATCGGCAGCAGACCGAGCACCGCACCGATGTTGATCACGGCCTGGGCCGTGATCCAGGTGGTCACGCCTCCCGCGGCGTACCTCACGAAGGGGTCCTCCGTGCGTCCGGCCACGCGGATACCCGCATAGCCTAGAGCCGCGAAGAGGACGAGCACCGACAGCGTCCCCGCCAGGCCGAGTTCCTCCCCGGTAATGGCGAAGATGAAGTCGGTGTGCGGTTCGGGGAGTTCACCCCATTTTTCCATGGATGCGCCGAGTCCGGAACCGAACCATCCGCCGTTGGCCAGAGCATAGATCCCATGCACCGCCTGCCAGCACTGATCGTTGGCTCCGGGCTCGGTGGCGCCGATGCAGGCGAGCCGGGACATCCGGTTGGCACTGGTCTTGATCAGCAGGATGCCGATCACCCCGGCGAAGGCGAGCACCCCCGCGAAGAGCCGGGTGGGGGCGCCCGCCAGCCAAAGCAGGCCGAAAAGGATCGCCGTGAGGATGATCGCGGTGCCCATGTCGCCGCCCAGCATGATCATCCCGAGCAGCAGGGCCGCCGCCGGGACGAGCGGCACCAGCAGGTGCTTCCACTGCGTGAGCAGCCGCTTGTCCTGCTTGCGGGCCAGCAGGTCGGCGCCCCACAGGACGAGCGCGAGCTTGCCGAACTCGCTCGGCTGGAGCATGAACGGGCCGCCGAAGGAGATCCAGTTCTGGTTGCCGTTGACCGAAATCCCTATCCCCGGCACCTGGACCAGGCACATCAGGAAGACCGAGGCGGCCAGCAGCGGATAGGCGAAGGCGCGGTGCAGCTTGATCGGCATGCGCACGGCCAGGAGCATCAGCGCGGCGCCGAGCGCCGCCGCGAAGAGCTGTTTGCGGAAGAAGTACGAGGGCGCGAGGCCCGACTGGAGGGCCTTGATCTGGGAGGCGGAGTAGACCATCACCAGGCCCAGCACGGTGATCAGCGCGGCGCCGCCGAGGATCAGGTAGTACGCGGTGAGCGGCCGGTCCCAGGCCTTCTTGGCGCGCTGCTGTGCGCCCCGCAGCGCGTCCAGCACGCTGCCCCTGGAGGGACGGCGGGGCGCGCGGATCACCGGGCGGCGGGGGGCCCTCGGCGGGCTCGGGCGGCCCTTTCCGGCTGCGGCCCTGGCCGCCGCGGCCTCGTCAGCCCTCGCCTTGTCCGCCCTGGCCCTGCCCGTCCTGCCCTTGTCCGCCTTGCCCTCTTCCCCGGGGGTCGCGGCCGGGGCCTTGCCGCGGCCGCCCTGCGGCCGTGCGGGCGCCGCGGACCGCTCCCCG
>NZ_RIBZ01000735.1:0-8738 GCF_003721215.1 Streptomyces botrytidirepellens | reverse complement strand
GGGCCGCTGGTGCGGGAGGCGGCCGCCGCCGGTATGGCCGGGGTCGTGGTGCGCGGCGCGGCCGGGCCGGGGCCGGTCGCCGAGGCGGAGGAGAGCGGTACGGCCCTGCTCGCCGTGGACGAGGACGCCGCCTGGCACCACGTCCATCTGCTGCTCGCCCAGGCCATCGGGGCGCGGCCCTCCCCGGCGGGCGACGGGGCCGCGCTCGGGGACCTGTTCTCGCTGGCGGGGGCGGTGGCCGCGGCCGTGGGCGGGGCGACCGTCATCGAGGATCCTCGGCAGACCGTCCTCGCGTACTCCACCGTGCCCGGGCAGCCGGTCGACGAGGCCAGGCGGCAGGGCATCCTCGGCCGTCAGGTGCCGGACAGCCCGGAGAACACCGAGCAGTACCGGGTGCTGTTCGCCGCCCCGGGCCCGGTCCGGCTCGCCGCCCTCGGCGGGGGCGAGCTGCCGCGGCTGGCCGTCGCCGTCCGGGCGGGCGGCGAGACCCTCGGCTCCCTGTGGGTCGTGGACGACGGAACGCTCGCCCCCGACGCCGAGACCCAGCTCGCCCAGGGCGCCTCCACCGCCGCGCTGCTCCTGCTGCGGGCCCGGGCGGCGGCCGAGCTGTCCCGGCATCTGACCGGTGATCTGCTGCGACGGCTGCTGGACGGCACCGCCGACCCCGCCACCGCCGCCCAGCGCCTGGGCCTCACCCCGGGCATCCCGCTGCGAGTGGCAGCCTTCGCCCTGGACCCGACGGCCTCCGCGCCGGACGGCGAACAGGCCGCGCTGCGGCTGCTGGACCTCGTACGGCTCCAGTGCGAGGCCCGCTACGGGCGGCAGGCGTGCGTCCTGGTCGACGGGGTGGTGTACGCGCTGCTGCCGGTGACCGGCGAACGGGGCGGGCCCGCCGGGGAGCGGCAGCGGCGGCTCGCGGAGGACATCGTGCGGCGCGCCGGGCAGGCGCTGCGGGTGCCGGTGCGGGCCGGGCTCGGCGAGGTGGTGCCGGACCCGGCGGAGATACCCGGCTCGCGGGAGGACGCCGATCTGGTGCTGCGGGTGCTCGGGCCGGACGAGCCGGTCGCGGCCGCGCACGAGGTGCGGGCCCGGGCCGTCCTGTTCCGGCTCACCGGGCTCCTCGGCGAGCGGCGGGAGCTGGCCGCGGGGGCGTGGCGGGAGGTGCTGGCGTACGACGCCGACCACGGTACGGACCACGCCCGCACCCTGGTGTGCTGGCTGGACGCGGGCTGCGACATGGCCCGGGCGGCGAAGTGGCTCGCCGTGCACCCCAACACCTGCCGCTACCGGCTCCGCCAGGTGCGGTCCCAGCTGGGCATCGACCTGGACGACCCGGACGAGCGGCTGGTGCTGTGGCTCCAGCTGCGTACGCTCGCGGGCCTGCGCGGGGCCGGAGCGACGTAGGGTCAGCGGCCGTCGAGCCAGTCCGCGAGCCGCGTCTCGCACGCGCGCAGCTGGGCCAGGGGCACGTACTCGCCCGGGGTGTGGGCCAGGGACGGGTCGCCCGGGCCGTAGTTGAGGGCCGGGGTGCCGAGCGCGGTGAAGCGGGCGACGTCGGTCCAGCCCAGTTTGGGGCGGGGCGCCGCGCCCAGCGCGGCGACGAACGAGGCGGCGGCGGGCCGGTCGAGGCCGGGGAGGGCGCCGGGGATGACCTCGGTGATCTCCACCTCGTACTCGGGGAAGAGGTCCCGTACGTACGCTTCGGCCTGCTCGGGTGAACGGCTGGGCGCGAAGCGCAGATTAACCGTGATCACGCAGCTGTCGGGGACGACGTTCTCGGCCACCCCCGCGCGCACGGCGACGGCGCTGAGCCCCTCGCGGTACTCCAGGCCGTCGATGACGACGCGTTCGGCGGTGTGGTCGTCCAGGCGCTTCAGGACGGCGGCGGCGCGGTGGGCGGCGTTGACCCCTCGCCAGGCGCGGGCGGTGTGCGCGCGGGCGCCGCGCACGGTGATGTCGGCCATCAGCATGCCCTGGCAGCCCGCCTCGACCCCGGCGTCGGAGGGTTCCATCAGGATCGCGAGGTCGGCGTGGAGCAGTTCGGGGCGCTCGGCGGCGATGTGGGCGAGGCCGTTGCGGTCGCCGGAGACCTCTTCGCAGGCGTAGAAGACGTAACTCACGTCATGGACCGGGGCGGTGAGCGTGGCCGCGAGCCGCAGCGCCACCGCGACGCCGCCCTTCATGTCGCAGGCGCCGAGCCCGTGGAGCCGCTCCGGGCCGAGGCGGGCGGGCAGGTTCCCGGCGGCCGGGACGGTGTCCAGATGGCCCGCGACGATCACGCGCCGGTCGCGGCCCAGCCCGGTGCGGGCCACCACGGAATCGCCGATCCGCTCGACCGTCAGATGCGGCAGGGCGCGCAGCGCGGTCTCGACGGCGTCGGCGAGCGCGGCCTCCTCGCCGCTCTCGGACGGGATGTCGACCAGGGCGCGGGTGAGCGCCACGACATCGGCGGCAGCCGGATCGAGGGCGGTCGCGGGGGTGGTCAGCGTGGTCATGACGTCGTCTCCTGAACGGTCTTCTCGGGGGTGGCGGTCCGGCCCAGCGCGGAGTGGCGGATGCCGTAGAGCCCGTAGACCGCGAGCCCGGCCGCCATCCAGGCGCCGAACGCGATCCAGGTATCGGCGCCGAGCCCGTACATGACGTACACACAGGCGGCCACTCCGAGCAGCGGCGTCACCGGCGCGAAGGGCACCCGGAAGCCGCGGGGCGCCTCCGGGCTGCGCCGCCGCAGGATCAGCACCGCCAGGTTGACCAGGGCGAACGCAAAGAGGGTGCCGATGCTGGTGGCATCCGCGAGAGCGCCGAGCGGAATGAGCGCGGCGAGGACCGTGACGAAGGCGGTGACGATGACGGTGCCCGCGCGCGGCACCCCGGTCCGGGGATGGACCGTGGAGAAGAGCGGGGGCACGAGCCCGTCGCGGGACATCGCGAAGAGGATGCGGATCTGCCCGTACTGCACGGTCAGCACGACGCTGGTGGTGGCGATGACCGCGCCGATGGACAGCAGCACGGGCCACAGGTTGCCGCCGCCGACGACACGCACCAGCACCTGGCTCAGCGTGGCCTCGGTACCCGCGAACCGCTGCCAGGGCATCGCCCCGACCGCCGCCAGCGCGACCGCGCAGTACAGGGCGGTGACCAGGGCGAGCGAGAGGATGATGGCGCGCGGCAGATCGCGCTGCGGGTTCTTCGCCTCCTCCCCGGCCGTGGAGGCGGCGTCGAAGCCGATGTACGAGAAGAAGAGCGAGGCGGCGCCCGCGGTCATCCCTGCGGTGCCGAGCGGGAACAGCGGGCGGAAGTTCCCGGCGTGGAAGGCGGTGAAGGCGACCGCGCAGAACATCACCAGCACGACGACCTTCACGGTCACCATGACGGCGTTGGCGACCGCGCTCTCCCGCGCCCCGCGCAGCAGTACCACCATCGCGAGGACGACGATCACGGCGGCGGGCACGTTGAGCACCCCGCCGTCGCCCGGCGGGGCGGCGAGCGTATCGGGCAGCGTCCAGCCGACCGTGAGCTGGAGCAGTTCGTTGACGTACTGGCCCCAGCCGACCGCGACCGCGGCCACCGACACGCCGTACTCCAGGATCAGACACCAGCCGCAGACCCAGGCCACCAGCTCGCCGAGGGTGGCGTAGGCGTAGCTGTACGAGGACCCGGCGCCCGGGATCATGCCCGCCAGCTCGGCGTACGAGAGCGCCGAGAACAGCGCGGTGACCCCGGCGAGCACGAAGGAGACCACCACCGCCGGACCGGCCTCGGGCACCGCCTCGCCCAGCACCACGAAGATCCCGGTGCCGAGGGTGGCTCCCACGCTGAGCAGCGTGAGCTGGCTCAGCCCCATGGTGCGCCGCAGCGGTCCGCCGCTCGCGTCGGCGACCAGTCCCGCCACGCTCCGGCGTCTCGTCAGTTTGTTCTCACCGTGCACCGACCCGCTCCTTCCGCTGCCGCATGGCCCCTGATGATCCGGCAGCGGGACGGCGCGGGGATGCGCGCATCGGCCAAGATGCCCCGGGCCGGTTTGCACGATCGGCCAAGCACGGCCCGGCGATGCGCCGTGGCTGACGATGATCCACCCTGGTCGGGACCGTTGTGAGTCCGGACACAGGATCACCGGCCGCTGCGAAGCGCTGTGGCGAGCCGCGGACGACACCGCGAAAACGGGCTCCCACCAGGCATGTTGTACGGGGGACGAGAGCAGGCGGGGCGGTGGGCCGCAGCGGCGCGCGGCCGCCGACCGGGGCCGTCGGCGTTCCACAAGGCCGGAGGCCGCTGTTAACGCTGGGTAAACTGCCTGCTCGGCGTAATGCGGCGTCGGTTCGGTTGGGGGGCGGAACAAGCCCGTCCGGCCGTCCGTGGCCGCGGATTCGGGTCGGCCGCTGGAGAGCCGCGCCGAGTGTTCGCCCTCGGGGCAGTCATCTGCCGCGAGCGGGTGTTCGGGACCCGGCTCAGTGCGGAGCCGGACATGGCGGAGGCCGATGGTCCGGTGGTCCGGACGGTGTCGCCGAACATTCGGTCCACCGACTCCGGAGAGGCCGGATGACTGTCGTAGACGAGTCCCAGACGCTGATCGCCCCGCTGCCCGTACCCGCCGCGGAGCCCGTGGCTCCGCGCGCCCTGTTCCCGGGGCGCGGCACCCACGCCGAGCGCACCCTCATGGACGTCCTCGGCGAGACGGCCCGCCGCCACCCGAACGCCCCCGCCGTCGACGACGGCAACTCCGCGCTGAGCTACCGGGCGCTGCTGGCCGAGGTGGAGCGGGTGCGGCGGCGGCTGGCCGGGGCGGGGGTCGGCGTCGGCGACCGGGTCGGCATCCGCGTCCCGTCCGGGACCGCCGACCTGTACGTCGGGATCCTCGCCGTGCTGGCCGCCGGCGCGGCCTATGTGCCGGTGGACGCGGAGGACCCGGACGAGCGGGCCGAACTGGTCTTCTCCGAGGCCGCGGTGAGCGTGGTGCTCGGCGCAGGACTGGAGACGACGCCGCGCGCCGAGCCGCACGGCGGCCCCGGCCGCCCGGGGCCCGGCGACGACGCGTGGATCATCTTCACCTCCGGGTCGACCGGCAAGCCCAAGGGCGTCGCCGTCACCCATCGCAGCGCGGCCGCGTTCGTGGACGCCGAGGCCGGGCTGTTCCTGGCCGACGAGCCGATGGGCCCGGGCGACCGGGTGCTGGCCGGTCTCTCGGTGGCCTTCGACGCCTCCTGCGAGGAGATGTGGCTCGCGTGGCGCAGCGGCGCCTGTCTGGTGCCCGCGCCCCGGTCGCTGGTGCGCACCGGTGTCGACCTCGGGCCCTGGCTGGTCGAGCAGGAGATCACCGTGGTCTCCACGGTGCCCACACTGGCGGCGCTGTGGCCGGTGGAGGCGCTGGACGACGTACGGCTGCTGATCTTCGGCGGCGAGGCGTGCCCGCCGGAGCTGGCCGAGCGGATGGCGGTCGAAGGCCGTGAGGTGTGGAACACCTACGGTCCGACCGAGGCCACCGTCGTGGCGTGCGCCGCGCAGCTGACCGGCGAGGGCCCGGTGCGGATCGGGCTGCCGCTCGACGGCTGGGAGCTGGCGGTCGTGGACGCCCGGGGCGAGGTCGTGCCCCTGGGCGAGGTCGGCGAGCTGGTGATCGGCGGGGTCGGTCTCGCCCGCTATCTCGACCCGGCGAAGGACGCCGAGAAGTACGCCCCGCTGCCGTCGCTCGGCTGGGCGCGGGCGTACCGCAGCGGCGACCTGGTGCGCGCCGAGGAGGAGGGGCTGCTGTTCGTCGGCCGGGCCGACGAACAGGTCAAGCTGGGCGGCCGCCGCATCGAGCTGGGCGAGGTGGACGCCGCGCTCCAGGCGCTGGCGGGCGTGGCGGGCGCCGCGGCCGCGGTGCGCACGACGAAGGCGGGCCACCAGCTGCTGGTGGGCTACGTCGTCCCCGAAGAGGAGAGCGGCTTCGACCAGGCGGACGCGCTGGACCGGCTGCGGGCGGTGTTGCCCGCCGCGCTGGTGCCGCTGCTCGCGGTGGTCGGCACGCTGCCCACCCGTACCTCCGGCAAGGTGGACCGGGCCGCGCTGCCCTGGCCGCTGCCTGGGGTCGGCACGGCCGGACCGGCGGACGGGCTGACCGAGACCGAGAGCTGGCTGGCCGAGCTGTGGGGCGAGGTGCTGGGCACCCCGGCGAGCGGTCCGGATGCCGACTTCTTCGCGGCGGGCGGCGGCAGCCTCGCCGCCGCCCAGCTCGTCTCGCGGATCCGGGACCGCTACCCCAGCGGCTCGGTCAGCGACATCTACCAGAACCCGCGGCTGGACGCGCTCGCCCGGACGCTGGACACGATGGGCAGCGCGGCGACGGCCCCGCGCACCATACGGCCCGTCCCCCGGCGCACCGGTCTCGCGCAGACGCTGCTGATGCTGCCGCTGCTGACGGTCGCCGGGCTGCGCTGGAGCGTGGCCGCGGCCGCCGTCCTCAATGCGCTGCACCTCGTCGGTTCCGCGCCCTGGGCGCCCACCGTGTCCTGGTGGTGGATCGCGCTCGGCTGGCTGCTGTGCGTATCGCCGCCGGGCCGGATCGCGATCGCGGCGGGCGGCGCGCGGCTGCTGCTGCGGGGTCTGAAGCCGGGAACGTACCCGCGGGGCGGCGGCGTCCACCTGCGGCTGTGGACGGCCGAGCGGCTGGCCGAACTGAGCGGCGCCACCGGGCTGTCGGGCAGCTGGCTCACCCACTACGCCAGGGCGCTGGGCGTGCGGATCGGCGCGGACGTCGATCTGCACGCGCTGCCGCCGGTGACGGGGATGCTCAAGCTCGGCAAGGGCAGCGCGGTCGAGCCCGAGGTCGATCTGTCCGGCCACTGGCTGGACGGCGACCGGCTGCGGATCGGCCGCATCCGGATCGGCGCGGGCGCCACGGTCGGCGCGCGCAGCACGCTCTTCCCCGGCGCCCGGATCGGCAAGCGCGCCGAGATCGCCCCGGGGTCCGGGGTGACGGGTGCGGTGCCCGCGGGGCGACGCTGGGCGGGCGTACCGGCCGCCAAGTCCGGCAAGGCGGCGCAGCACCGGCCCGAGGACCGGCCGTCGCGCACCCGCCGCTGGGCGGTGGTGTACGGGCTCACCTCGCTGGGGCTGACCCTGCTGCCCGCGCTGGCGCTGCTGCCCGCGCTCGCCGTCCTCGCGTGGTTCGTCCGGGGCACCCGCGACGCGGGGGCGGCGCTGCTCCAGGCACTGGCCGCCGTGCCGGTCGCGACGGTGGCGGGGATGGTCTGCTACGCGCTGCTCATCCTGGCCGGGGTGCGGACGCTCGGCATCGGCCTGCGCGCGGGCCACCACCCGGTGCACGGGCGGATCGCCTGGCAGGCGTGGGCCACCGAGCGGCTGATGGACATGGCACGGGTGCATCTGTTCCCGCTGTACGCCAGCCTGTTCACCCCGGTGTGGCTGCGGGCGCTCGGGATGAAGGTCGGCCGCGGGGTCGAGGCGTCCACCGTCCTGGCCCTGCCGTCGATGACGACCGTCGGTGACGGCGCGTTCCTCGCCGACGACACCATGGTCGCCTCGTACGAACTGGGCGGCGGGCGGCTGCGGATCGCCGAGTCGAGGGTCGGCAAGATGGCGTTCCTCGGCAACTCCGGTATGGCCGCGGGCGGCAGCTCGGTCCCCAAGCGCGGTCTGGTCGGCGTGCTGTCCGCCGCGCCCAAGGGCGCCAAGGCGGGCAGCTCGTGGCTCGGGATGCCGCCGATGCGGCTGCCGCGGGCGGCCGAGGAGGGCGACCAGAGCCGTACGTACCGTCCGGCGCGGCGGCTGAAGTGGGCGCGCGGCGCCGTCGAACTGTGCCGGATCGTGCCCGTCATGGGCGGTGCGGCGCTCGCGGTGCTGGTGCTGGCCGCGTTCGCGGCGGTCGCCGCGCGGTGGGGGTTCCCGGCGGCCCTGGCGGGCGGCGGGATGCTGCTGGGCGCGGGCGGTGTGGTGGCGTGCGTCGCGGCGGTGCTGGCCAAGTGGCTGCTGGTGGGCCGGTTCCGGGCCACCGAACGGCCGCTGTGGAGCTCGTTCGTGTGGCGCACCGAGCTGGCGGACACCTTCGTGGAGGTGCTGGCCGTACCGTGGCTGGCCGGGGCCGTGTCCGGGACGCCGCTGATGAACTGGTGGCTGCGGGGGCTCGGCGCGCGCATCGGGCGCGGCGCCTGGTGCGAGACGTACTGGCTGCCCGAGGCCGATCTGGTGCGGATCGGCGCCGGGGCGAGCGTGAACCGGGGGTGCGTGGTGCAGACCCACCTGTTCCACGACCGGATCATGCGCATGGACGTGGTGGTGCTGGAACAGGGCGCCACCCTGGGCCCGCACGGCATCGTGCTGCCGGGCGCCACGGTCGGCGCGTGTGCCACGGTGGGTCCGGCGTCGCTGGTGATGCGCGGCGAGACCCTGCCCGCGGGCACCCGGTGGCTCGGCAACCCGATCGCGGCGTGGCAGCCGGAGAAGGAGCGGGACATGCGGAAGACGGAGGACACGGCGAAGTGAGCAGGGGCAGGGGCAAGGGCGGCCGGGCACAGGCCGCGCCCGGCGGCCCGGTCGGGGCGGACCGGTCCGGGGACTCGTATCTGCCCGGGCACGGCAACGGCGGCTACCGGGTGACCCATTACGACCTGGAGCTCAACTGCCGTCCGAGCACCGGGCGGATTTCGGGCCGGGCCCGGATCTCGGCGGTCGCCGAACCGGACGCGGCCGCCGAGCCGGGCGCGGTCGCCGAGCCGGGCGCGGTCGCCGAGCCGGGCGCG
>NZ_RIBZ01000736.1:0-8666 GCF_003721215.1 Streptomyces botrytidirepellens | reverse complement strand
CGCCGCGGCGGCCATGACGGCGCGGTCCAGCGCGGCCCGCGCCTCCGGCTGCGCCGTCAGCGCGCCGGACACGGCGGCGGCGGGGAAGCGGGGGTCGGTCAGCGCCAGCCGGAGGGCGTGGCCGTGACCGACGAAACGGTGGTCGACGAGGGCCACCCGCTCACGCGGCGGGACGGCGGCCAGCTCCGTCGCCACCCCGGCCGCGTCGATCGCCGTGCGCACGTCGAAACCCAGCGACCGCAGGTCGTCCTGGAGAGACGAGCCGGCGACCGGGGCACCGGTGAGAATCGCGGTCGACAGACGAACTCACTCCTTGGCAGCTGACATGGTGGCCGCGCCGCTCTGGCACAGGCCGAAGCCCCTGGGGGTGTCCGCCTGGGACAGGGGGCATCGCGCATCCCGGTCCCGGGTGGGGCGGGCGGCATGTCGGCAGAGGCTATCGGATCGATGGAAGCGACCGTTCACCGCACATTCACCACACGATCGGGGGAACGACCGCTTCCGCGCGCCGTCGATCATCATGGTGGATGGCGTGTCCCCTCGACAAACGGGCGCCGCCCTGACCTGTGGATAGGGTGCCGTCATGACGTGGCTGATCACAGGTGGTGCCGGATATATCGGGTCGCATGTCGTGCGGGCGATGGCCCGGGCCGGCGAGCGGGTGGCCGTCCTCGACGACATCTCCAGCGGGATCCCCGAGCGGCTGCCCGAGGACGTTCCGCTCGTGCGCGGCTCCACGCTCGACCGTGAGCTACTGGACCGTACGTTCGCCGAGCTGAACATCACCGGCGTGGTGCATCTGGCGGCGAAGAAGCAGGTCGGGGAGTCGGTCGAGCAGCCGCTGCGGTACTACCGGGAGAATGTGCACGGCCTCACCGTGCTGCTGGAGGCCGTGGCCGCTGCCGGGATCGGCAGTTTCCTCTTCTCCTCCTCCGCCGCCGTCTACGGCATGCCGGATGTGGAACTGGTCACCGAGGACACTCCGTGCGTCCCGATGAACCCGTACGGAGAGACCAAGCTCGCCGGAGAATGGCTGGTCAGGGCCGTGGGGGCGGCGCATTCGATCTCGACGGCCTGTCTGCGCTACTTCAATGTGGCGGGTGCCACGCGGCCCGAGCTGTCCGACACCGGAGTGTTCAACATCATCCCGATGATGTTCGAGCGGATCACCCATGGGGAGGCTCCGAGGATCTTCGGTGATGACTATCCGACCCCGGACGGCACCTGCATCCGCGACTACATCCACGTCGAGGACCTGGCCTCCGCCCATCTCGCCGTGGCTCGCCGGCTGGCCGCGCGGCCGGGCGCGGGCGATCTGACGGTGAACATCGGCACCGGTCAGGGCGTCTCGGTGCGCGAGATGGCCGACCTGATCGCCGAGGTCACCGGCCGCCGCGAGCCCGCCCCCGTGGTCGAACCCCGCCGCCCGGGCGACCCGGCCCGGGTCGTCGGATCGACCGACCTGATCGCCAAGGAACTGGGCTGGAGCGCCCGGCACGACGTGCGCGCGATGGTGGAGTCGGCCTGGGAGGGCTGGTGCCTCCGCCACCCCGAGGCGCGCTGACCCCGGGCCCCAGCACGGCTCGACCGGACGGCGGTATCCCTGCCCGGGGCGCGGCCCCCGCGTAGTTCACTGGGGACGGGGGCCGTCCCGGGCAGGAGGGCCGTACCGACATGGGCGCAGGTCATGACCACCGCACCGCGGGCACCGGGCATCGGTGGCGGCTGCGGATCGCGCTCGTCATCACCGTCACGGTGATGGTCGTGGAGATCGTCGGCGGGCTGCTCGCCGATTCGCTCGCGCTGCTCGCGGACGCCGGGCACATGGCGACCGACGCGCTCGGGCTGGCCATGTCGCTGCTGGCGATCCACTTCGCGGGGCGCCCGCCCAGCCCGTGGCGTACGTATGGATACGCGCGCGCCGAGATCCTGGCGGCGCTCGCGAACTGTCTGCTGCTGTTCGGGGTCGGCGGCTACATCCTCTACGAGGCGGTAATGCGCTTCCTCGAACCCGCCGCCACCCGGGGCGGCCTGGTGATCGTCTTCGGCGCGGTCGGCCTGGCCGCGAACCTGGTGTCGCTGGCCCTGCTGCGGGGCGGGCAGCGGGAGAGCCTGAACGTGCGGGGCGCGTTCCTGGAGGTGCTGGCCGACGCCCTGGGGTCGGTCGCGGTGCTGGTGTCGGCCGGGATCATCCTGGCCACGGGGTGGCAGGCGGCCGATCCGATCGCCTCGCTCGGGATCGCGCTCATGATCGTGCCGCGTACGTACACCCTGCTCCGCGAGACGCTGAACGTCCTCCTGGAGGCGGCACCGCGGGACGTCGACATGGCCGCGGTGCGCGCCCACATCCTCGCCCTGCCCGGCGTGGAGGGCCTGCACGACCTTCACATGTGGACGATCACCTCCGGGATGCCGGTGCTCTCCGCGCATGTGGTGGTCGGGCGGCCGGTGCTCGACGCGGTGAGTCATGAGCGGCTGCTGCACGATCTCCAGGGGTGTCTGGGGGAGCATTTCGACGTCGCACACTGCACGTTTCAGCTGGAACCGGGTGGACATGCTGATCACGAAGCCCGGCCGTGCCAGTGACACGGGCATGGGTGCGGCAGACTTGGGGGCCAAAGTCGGAACTATGAGGACGGTCATGCCGATCACACCCGCAAGCGGCCCCTCCGCCGAGTCCGCCGCCGCGTCCCCCGCGCCGAACGGCTCGTCGGAATCGATCATGCTCGAACTGGTCGATGAGGCCGGCACCACGATCGGCACCGCGGAGAAGCTCGCGGCGCACCTGGCGCCCGGGCAATTGCACCGGGCGTTCTCGGTCTTCCTCTTCGACGAGCGGGGGCGGCTGCTGCTCCAGCGCCGGGCCCTGGGCAAGTACCACTCCCCCGGCGTCTGGTCGAACACCTGCTGCGGCCACCCGTACCCCGGTGAGCCGCCGTTCGTGGCCGCGGCCCGCCGCACCGGCGAGGAGCTGGGCATCGCGCCCGCGCTGCTCGGCGAGGCGGGCACGGTCCGCTACAACCACCCGGACCCGGCCTCGGGGCTGGTCGAGCAGGAGTACAACCACCTGTTCGTCGGGCTGCTGAAGGAGACGCCGCGGCCCGATCCGCAGGAGATCGGCGAGACCGCCTTCGTCACGCCGGACGAACTGGCGAAGCTGCGCGCGGAGGGCCCGTTCTCGGCGTGGTTCATGACCGTGCTGGACGCGGCCCGGCCGGCGATCCGGGAGCTGACCGGGGCGGCCGCAGGCTGGTGAGCGGCCCGCCGCCGGGCACGGGGCCGGGAGCGGCGGGGGTCAGCGGCAGGGCCGCCCAGACCGCCTTGCCGCCGCTCGCCGTGTGATCGACGTCGTACCGCCCGCCGGACTCCTCCGCGATCGCCTGCACCAGCAGCAGTCCGCGGCCGCCGGTCCGCCCCTGATCCGCCTCCAGCTCCAGGGGTCTGGGCCGGTACGGATGGTTGTCCTCGACGGCGACCCGCACCCAGCCCCGGCCGATCGACACCTCGACCCCGATCTGCGGGGAGAGCAGCGCCGCGTGCCGCACCGCGTTGGTGACGAGCTCGGAGACGATCAGCAGCAGATTCGGCACCAGGTCGCCCTGCCCGGACACCCCCTGATGGGCCAGCAGATCGCGCACCGCGTGCCGGGCCTGCGGTACGGAGGACTCCAGGGCCGGTGCGGTGAACCGCCACACCCCCTCGCCGACCGCCGGTCCGCGCGGCGGGGCGTACCCCGGTTCGGAGGGGACTCTCCCGACGATCTCCATGCCCGCCACCCACCCATCGCCACGGCTCGACCTCTCGGGTCGAGTGTTGGGAATGGTCTGGTACGGACCGGCGAAGTGAGCACAACTTAACGCCTATCGACCGCTTTTGTTCGTTGGCGTATGCCAGGGTCACTCGCTCGACTGTTCCTGCCCGTCTGAATGTCGCCCCCTGGTGCCTATGGCTTGACCCGGCCCGAAGGCCCGGCCCGCAGCCCTCGCGAGGTGGGACCGGGCGGCCCGGATACGATCCGCCGCATGGAGCCCTCCCTGCGGCACGACGTCACGGACGGCATAGCGACCGTCGTCATCCGCAATCCCGCCAAGCGCAACGCCCTGACCCCCGCCATGTGGAGCGCGCTGCCCCCGCTGCTCGACCGGCTCGCCGCCGACCCCGCCGTACGGGCGCTCGTGCTCACCGGCCACGGGGACACCTTCTGCGCGGGCGCCGACATCGGCTCGCTGAGCGCGACGTACGAGCAGTCGACCGGCCTCGCGCTGCCCGCCGAGGAGGCCCTCGCGGCCTTCCCCAAGCCGACGCTGGCCGCGGTGCGCGGCTACTGCGTGGGCGGCGGCTGCCAGCTGGCCGCCGCCTGCGATCTGCGGTTCGCGGAGGAGGGCGCGCTCTTCGGGGTCACCCCGGCCAAGCTCGGCATCGTCTACGCCCCCGGCTCCACCCGGCGGCTGGTGGAGCTGATCGGCCCCGCCAGCACCAAGTACCTGCTGTTCTCGGGCGAGCTGATCGGCACCGAACGGGCGCTGCGCACCGGTCTGGTCGACGAGGTGCTGCCGACGGGCGAACTGGACAAGCGGGTCGCGGAGTTCACGCGGGTGCTGGTGTCCCGGTCGCAGCTCACGCAGGCGGCGGCCAAGGAGTTCGCGGCCGGGCCCGCCGACGCGGAGCGGATCACGTACTGGCAGGAGCAGGCGCGGGTCAGCGGTGAGGCCGGGGAGGGGATCGCCGCCTTCCTGGGGCGCCGGGCGCCGCGCTTCGCATGGACCCCGCCGATCCCCTGACCGCACCGGAACCGGCCACCCGGCCCCGGACTGCCGGACCCGGCTGCCGACTCCCCTTACCAGCCGGTAGCGTGCGCTCCATGACCACACTTCCCGAGCGCGCCGTACGGCGCTGCCACTCCGTCGTCAATCCGCTGCACTCCACCGTCTACTTCGCCCCGGACTACGCCAACGAACTGGCCGCACTGGGCCTGGAGGAGCGCGGGGCCGTCTACTTCGTGGGCCGTGCGGCGGCGTTCGGCCGGGTGGGTGCGGGGACCGTCACCGCGACCTTCTACAACTTCAAGCACGACCTCGTAGCCCGCCACATCCCGCGCGCCTGGGACGTGGTCTCCCCCGAGGATGCCCTGGAGGCCCGGCTGCGGGCGGCCGACTCCGTGCTGCGGCGGCTGCTCGGGGACGACGCGCTGGCCTCTAAGGAGATGGCGGAGACGGCCGAGCTGGCGCTGCGCGCCACCGAGGCGTGTTCCCGCTCCGCGCGCCCCCTGTACGCCGCCCACGCCGACCTCCCCGTTCCCGAGGCCCCGCACCTGGCCCTGTGGCACGCCGCCACCCTGCTGCGCGAGCACCGCGGCGACACCCATCTGATGGCCCTCACCGCCGCCGGGCTCGACGCGGTGGAGGCCCTGGTCAGCCACACGGCGACCGGCAAGGGCATGTCTCCGAAGTGGCTCCTGGCGACCCGTGGCTGGACGGCCGAGGAGCTGGCCGCCGGGCGGGACCGGCTGCGGACACGCGGGCTGCTGGACGAGGCGGGCGAGCTGACCGAAGCCGGTGCCGCGCTGCGCGAGTCCGTGGAGGACGAGACGGACCGCCTGGACTCCGCCCCGTACGAGCACCTGGGTGCGGCGGGCGTGGCCCGGCTGACGGAGCTGGCCGGGGCGTTCACGGCGCAGGCCATGGAGGCGGGCGCCTTCCCGGCGGACCTCCGGAGCAAGAGCTGACGCTCCCCCCGGGGTCGGGGCGGGTTTGCGCACGGTGAGGCGGGATACCCGCCTGTTGAGTGATCGGCCGCCCTTTTCACCGGGCGCCCAACCGCGCGCCGCGCACGCCGGCGAGTGCCCGTGCTCCGCGTACGTGCGGCGTCCGGCGGCGGCTGTCGACCCGCTCCCGACCCGATGGGAGGTCTGAAGTGCTGCGTGCTATCGCCGATGTGCTCCGCGCCATCGGATCCGCGATCGCCACGGTGGTGACGCTTCCGTTCCGTGCCGTGGCCCGGCTGTTCGGCGGGGCCGCCGACACGGTCGGCCGCGCGGGCCGCCGCAGGCACGTCTGAGCCCCGTACGCCCACGGGAATGTCCTTCGACACCCGCCGAACACGTCGTCCGTGACCGCTTCGTCAGTGCCACCTGCCACAATGCAGATGCAGTGCAGACCGAAAGCGGAGCGTGATCGTGACGACGTCCATCGAAGGCAGGATCGCCGAAGAACTCGGCGTACGGGAACGGCAGGTCAAGGCCGCCGTCGAGCTGCTCGACGGCGGCTCTACCGTGCCGTTCATCGCGCGCTACCGCAAGGAAGCGACGGAGATGCTCGACGATGCGCAGCTGCGCTCCCTGGAGGAGCGGCTGCGCTATCTGCGGGAACTGGAGGAGCGGCGCGCCGCGATCCTCGAATCGGTGCGGTCGCAGGGGAAGCTGGACGAGGCGCTGGAGGCGCAGATCCTCGCCGCCGACTCCAAGGCCCGGCTGGAGGACATCTACCTCCCCTTCAAGCCCAAGCGCCGTACGAAGGCGCAGATCGCCCGCGAGGCCGGTCTCGAACCGCTCGCCGACGGGCTGCTCGGCGATCCGACCGTGGAGCCGACCGCGGCCGCCGCCGCGTTCGTGGACGCCGAGAAGGGCGTCGCGGACCCGGCCGCCGCGCTGGAGGGCGCGCGGGCGATCCTCACCGAGCGGTTCGGGGAGGACGCCGACCTCATCGGTGAGCTGCGCGAGCGCATGTGGGAGCGCGGGCGGGTCGCCACCAAGGTGCGGGAGGGCAAGGAGGAGGCGGGCGCCAAGTTCGCCGACTACTTCGACTTCGCCGAGCCCTTCACCGAGCTGCCCTCGCACCGGGTGCTTGCGATGTTCCGCGGCGAGAAGGAAGAGGTCCTGGACCTCACCCTGGAGCCGGAGGAGCCGTCCGAGGACCCCGGCCCCACCTCGTACGAGCGGTCCATCGCGCACCGCTTCGGCATCGCCGACCGCGGGCGCCCGGCCGACAAGTGGCTGGCCGACACCGTGCGATGGGCCTGGCGCACCCGCGTCCTGGTCCACCTCGGCATCGATCTGCGGCTGCGGCTGCGGCAGGCCGCCGAGGACGAGGCCGTGCGCGTCTTCGCCGCCAACCTCCGCGATCTGCTGCTCGCCGCCCCGGCCGGTACGCGCGCCACGATGGGTCTCGACCCCGGCTTCCGCACCGGCGTGAAGGTGGCCGTCGTCGACGCGACCGGCAAGGTGGCCGCGACCGACACGATCTATCCGCACGTGCCCAAGAACCAGTGGAAGGAGTCGCTGGGCCGGCTCGCCACACTGGCCCGCGAGCACGACGTCGAGCTGATCGCCATCGGCAACGGCACGGCGTCCCGGGAGACCGACAAGCTCGCGGGCGAGCTGTGCGCCCAGCACCCGGAGCTGAAGCTGACCAAGGTGATGGTCTCGGAGGCGGGCGCCTCCGTGTACTCCGCCTCCGCCTTCGCCTCCCAGGAGCTGCCGGACCTCGACGTCTCGCTGCGCGGTGCGGTGTCGATCGCGCGGCGGCTCCAGGACCCGCTGGCCGAGCTGGTCAAGATCGACCCCAAGTCGATCGGGGTCGGCCAATACCAGCACGATCTGTCCGAGGTGAAGCTGTCGCGCTCGCTCGACGCGGTGGTCGAGGACTGTGTGAACGGCGTCGGGGTGGACGTCAACACCGCCTCCGCGCCGCTCCTCAGCCGGGTCTCCGGCATCGGCGCCGGGCTCGCGGAGAACATCGTCGCCCACCGCGATACCAACGGGCCCTTCCGCAGCCGCAAGGCCCTCAAGGACGTGGCTCGGCTCGGCCCCAAGGCGTACGAGCAGTGCGCGGGCTTCCTCCGCATCCGCGGCGGCGACGACCCGCTGGACGCCTCCAGCGTGCACCCCGAGGCGTACCCGGTGGTGCGCCGCATGGTCACCTCCACGGGCGGTGATGTGACCACGCTCATCGGCAACACGGCCACGCTGCGCGGCCTGCGGCCGGACGACTTCGTGGACGACGCCTTCGGTCTGCCGACCGTCACCGACATCCTGAAGGAGTTGGAGAAGCCGGGCCGTGACCCGCGCCCCGCCTTCAAGACCGCGACCTTCAAGGAAGGCGTCGAGAAGATCGGCGACCTGGCGTCCGGGATGATCCTGGAGGGCGTCGTCACGAACGTGGCCGCGTTCGGGGCGTTCGTGGACGTCGGGGTGCACCAGGACGGGCTGGTGCACGTCTCCGCCATGTCCAAGACGTTCGTCAAGGACCCGCGGGATGTGGTGAAGCCGGGCGACATCGTGCGGGTGAAGGTCCTGGACGTGGACATTCCGCGGAAGCGGATCTCGCTGACGCTGCGGCTGGACGACGAGGCCGGTGGCGGTGGCCGCTCCTCCGAGCAGGGTGGTGGCGGGCGCCGGTCCGCGCCCAAGCAGCGGCAGGGTGGCGGTGGCCGTGGTGGCAGTGGCGGCGGTTCGCGGGGCGGTCAGCGTGGTGGGGGTGGCGGGCGTGATGCCGCGCCTGCCAATGGGGCGATGGCGGATGCGTTGCGGCGGGCCGGGCTGGTGGATCCGAAGCGGCGGTAGCCGTTGGGGGGTGCGGGGTGGGTTTTTCCCCACCCCGCCCCTTCCCGAACCGGGGCTCCGCCCCGGGCCCCGTTGCGGGGGCTCCGCCCCCTGCACCCCCGCCGGG
>NZ_RIBZ01000741.1:0-8666 GCF_003721215.1 Streptomyces botrytidirepellens | reverse complement strand
CGGGGGGCCTCGGCCGCCGGGCGCTGCGCCCCCGGCTGGGCCTTGCGCGGGCGGCGCTTGGTGGAGGAGGGCGCGGCGCCGTAGCCGACCAGGTTGGCCTGGCGCCCCTCCGGTTCGGCCTCGGCGGGCGCCTCGGCGGTGGGTTCCGGCGCGGCGGCGGGCGCGGGCGCCTCTCCGGCGCCCGGGTCGGTGTCCACCGAAATGATCGCCGTGCCCACATCCACGGTGGTGCCCTCGTCGAAGCGCAGCTCGTGCACCACCCCGGTGAACGGGATGGGCAGCTCCACCGCGGCCTTCGCGGTCTCGACCTCGCACACCACCTGACCGTCGGTCACGGTGTCGCCCGGCGCCACCAGCCACTTGAGGATCTCGGCCTCGGTCAGTCCCTCGCCCACGTCGGGCATCTTGAACTCACGGAAGCGCTGTTCGACTGCGGTCATCGTCACGATCTCCTCAAGCCCTTCAGTACGCCAACGCACGGTCTACGGCGTCGAGCACCCGGTCCAGGTCGGGCAGGTACTCGTCCTCCAGCCGCGAGGGCGGGTACGGCGCGTGATAGCCGCCGACCCGCAGCACCGGGGCCTGGAGGTGGTAGAAACACCGCTCGGTGATGCGCGCGGCGATCTCCGAGCCGGTCCCCAGGAAGACCGGCGCCTCATGCACCACGACCAGCCTGCCGGTCCGCTCGACCGACTGCTGGACCGTGTCGAAGTCGATCGGCGACATCGACCGCAGGTCCACGACCTCCAGCGACTTGCCCTCCTCGGCGGCAGCAGCGGCCGCGTCCAGCGCGACCTTCACCATCGGGCCGTAGGCCGCGAGGGTGAGGTCGGTGCCGGGCCGCACCACCCGGGCGGCGTGCAGCGGGCCGGGGATCGCCGAGGTGTCGACCTCGCCCTTGTCGTGGTAGCGGCGCTTGGGCTCGAAGTAGATCACCGGGTCGTCGCTGCCGATGGCCTGCTGGAGCATCCAGTAGGCGTCGGAGGCGTTGGAGGGCGAGATCACCTTCAACCCGGCGACGTGCGCGAACAGCGCCTCGGGCGACTCGCTGTGGTGCTCGACCGCGCCGATGCCACCGCCGTACGGGATGCGGATGACGACCGGCATCTTGACCTTGCCGAGCGACCGCGCGTGCATCTTGGCGAGCTGGGTGACGATCTGGTCGTACGCGGGGAAGACGAAACCGTCGAACTGGATCTCCACCACCGGGCGGTAGCCGCGCAGCGCGAGCCCGATCGCGGTGCCGACGATGCCGGACTCGGCCAGCGGGGTGTCGATGACCCGGTCCTCGCCGAAGTCCTTCTGGAGCCCGTCGGTGACGCGGAAGACGCCGCCGAGCTTGCCGACGTCCTCCCCCATGATCAGGACCTTGGGGTCGCTTTCGAGGGCCGTGCGCAGCGACGCGTTGATCGCCTTGGAGAGCGACATCTTCTCGGCTGCCATGTCAGATGCCTTCCTCAGCGGTGACGAACGAAGCCTGGTACGCGGCGAACTGCGCCCGCTCCTCGTCCACGAGCGCATGGCCGTCGGCGTAGGTGTGCTCGAACAGCGCCATGTCGTCGGGGTCGGGCATGGCCCGGACCGCCTCCCGCACCCGCTTGGCGAGCGCGTCGGACTCCTGCTCCAGGGCGTCGAAGAACGCGTCGTCCGCCAGCTTCTCGTTGGTGAGGAGGGTGCGCAGCCGCAGGATCGGGTCCTTGGTCTCCCACAGCTCGCGCTCCTCGGAGGAGCGGTAGCGCGTCGGGTCGTCGGAGGTGGTGTGGGCGCCCATGCGGTAGGTGAACGCCTCCACGAGCATCGGCCCCTGGCCGGTGCGGGCCCGCTCCAGCGCCGCCTTGGTGACGGCGAGACAGGCGAGCACGTCGTTGCCGTCCACCCGGACGCCCGGGAAGCCGTAGCCCTGGGCGCGCTGGTAGAGCGGCACCCGGGTCTGCTTCTCGGTGGGCTCGGAGATGGCCCACTGGTTGTTCTGGCAGAAGAAGACGACCGGGGCGTTGTAGACGGCGGAGTAGGTGAACGATTCGGCGACGTCACCCTGGCTGGAGGCCCCGTCACCGAAGTAGGCCAGCACGGCGGAGTCCGCGCCGTCCTTGGCCACGCCCATCGCGTAGCCGGTGGCGTGCAGCGTCTGCGAGCCGATGACGATGGTGTACAGGTGGAAGTTGTTGCTGTTGGGGTCCCACCCGCCGTGGTTCACCCCGCGGAACATCCCCAGCAGATTCGTCGGGTCGACCCCGCGGCACCAGGCGACGCCGTGCTCGCGGTAGGTCGGGAAGACGTAGTCGTCGTCGTGCAGGGCCCGGCCGGAGCCGATCTGCGCGGCCTCCTGGCCGAGCAGGGAGGCCCACAGGCCCAGTTCGCCCTGGCGCTGAAGGGTGGTGGCCTCGGCGTCGAAGCGCCGCGTCAGCACCATGTCCCGGTACAGGCCGCGCAGCTCGTCGGGGGTCGGGTCGATCGCGTAGTCGGGGTGCTCGACGCGCTCGCCCTCCGGGGTCAGCAGCTGTACGAGTTCCGGTTCCGCCGACTGCTTCTTCGTGCTCCGCGCGCTGGTGCTGCGCTTGGCTCCGCTGCGGCGCGGCTTGCGCGCGGCAGTGCTCTCCACGGTCACGTGTGCTCCTCCGTCTGTCCGGCCTCCGGGATCCGCCGGCGGCCAGTTGCGGCTCGCCCGTCCGACGACGACGCACGGGGTGGGTGCGACGAAACGTCCGTCCGGGCGTGACAGGTTCCCGGCGGTCGGCCCCGCACAAGGCACGTTACCCAGTGCTCCGCATCTCTGCGAAACCCCACCTGACCTGCAATTTTGCTTGGATTTCCAAGTAAATCGCGCGGTTGGGTGAACATCCACTGGTCACAGCCTCGCCGACCGTCGGTCCTCCGCACGTTATCCCGCTGGACAAAGGCACGGGAAGACTCCGTATGTGAGACTGGAGCCGTGCGCGAAGAAGGAAAAATCAGGATTTTCCTACTTGACGACCATGAAGTCGTACGACGCGGCGTGCGCGAGCTGCTGGCGAGCGAGCCGGACATGGAGGTGGTCGGCGAGGCGGGCACCGCGGCCGACGCCCTCGCCCGGATCCTCGCGACCCGCCCCGACGTCGCCGTACTGGACATCCGGCTGCCCGACCGCAGCGGCGTGGAGGTCTGCCGGGAGATCCGCTCGCGCGACGAGGCCATCCGCTGCATGATGCTCACCTCCTTCGCCGACGACGAGGCCCTCTTCGACGCGATCATGGCGGGCGCGTCCGGCTACGTGCTCAAGGACATCCGCGGCAGCGAACTGCTCGCCGCCGTCCGGGACGTGGCCGCGGGCCGCTCACTGCTGGACCCGGTGGCCACCGCGCGGGTCCTGGAGCGGCTGCGCGGCGGCGCCGCCAAGCCCGACGACCGGCTCGCCTCCCTCACCGAGCAGGAGCGCCGGATCCTGCTGCTGATCGGGGAGGGGCTGACCAACCGGGTGATCGGGGAGCGGCTGCACCTCGCCGAGAAGACGATCAAGAACTATGTCTCCAGCCTGCTCTCCAAGCTCGGCATGGAGCGCCGCTCGCAGGCCGCCGCCTTCGTGGCCCGGATGCAGGCCCAGAAGAACTAGAGCGTCGCCGATCGGTGCCCCCAAGCACCATTCGGCCTGCCGCGTCAACTCCCGCACGGTCCGTGACGCCGAGTGATCTAACATCTGGCAAGTGCCGCGCTCACATGTACACCTCGCCGAGGCCGCTCCCGACGGGGAAACCCTGAGCGCCCTGCTCCGCCGCTACGACCGGGCCGGTGAGCCGGTGTCCTGCGACCCCCTCACCGAGGGGCTGCTCAACCGCGGCTACCGGCTCGCCACCACCCGCGGCCGGTTCTTCCTCAAGCACCACCTCGACGGCGACCGCACCGCCATCGCCCGCCAGCACCGGGCCACCCAGCGGCTGGGCGCGCTCGGCCTGCCGGTCGCCCCGCCGGTCCCGGACGCCCACGGCCGCACGGTCGCCGTCATCGGCGGCCGCTGCTACGCCCTCCACCCCTGGATCGACGGACGGCACCGCGACGGCGCCGCGCTGACCACGCCCCAGTGCTGGCGGCTGGGCGGGCTGCTGGGGTTCGTCCACACCTGCCTGGAGCAGGTCATGCGGGCCGGGACCAGCGACCGTGAGCCGCCGGAGCCCGCGGCCGACCCCGAGGACACCTACGCCGTCATCGACGAGCTGCTGGCGCGGGTCCGCGGCCACCGGCCGCGCGACACCTTCGACGAACTCGCCGAGCACCGCCTGACCGAGCGCCGCGCGCTGCTGGAGCGGCACGCCCACCGCCGGCCGGAGGCGGACGCGATCCCGGCCACCGGCTGGGTGCACGGCGACTTCCACCCGCTGAACCTGCTCTACCGCGATACGGAACCCGCCGCGATCGTCGACTGGGACCGGCTGGGCGTCCAGCCGCGCGCAGAGGAGGCCGTCCGCGCCGCCGCGATCTTCTTCGTACGGCCCGGCGGCACCCTGGAGCTGACCAAGGTCCGGTCCTACGCCCGGGCCTACCGCCGCATGGCGGGCGCCGGGACCGACGAGATGGCCGCGGCCGTGCACCGGGTGTGGTGGGAGCGGCTCAACGACTTCTGGATGCTGCGCTGGCACTACCAGCGCGGCGACCACCGCGCCGATCCGCAGTTCCCGGCCGCGGCGGCGCTGGTGGTGTGGTGGACGCGGGAGTACGAGGCGGTCCGCGACGCGTTCTGCGGCTGAGGGCCGCGCGCTCCCGTACTCGAGCCCGTACGCATGCGACTGCCCCGGCACCCCGCTCGCGCGGGGCCGGGGCAGTCGGCTTCGTTCCGGTCGGACCCGGTCCGGTCAGCCGAGGCTGTCGTCGGACGGGAGGCTGGTCGGCGGGTCCTCGCCACCGTCGTCCGGCGGGGTGGTCTCGCCGCCGTCGTCGGGCGGCGTGGTCTGGCTGCTGCCGTCGGACGGCGTGGTCTGCGGGTCCGTCGGGAGGTCCGTCGGGCCGCTGGTCGGCTGGTTCGGCACCCCTGGGTCGGTGGGCTGCCCGGTGTACGAGGGGCTGGTCGGGTCCTGGGACGGGGTGTAGTCGCCCGTACCGCCGGTGGAGTCGTCGGTCTCCGGGGCCTCCGTCGTCTCCTCCGTCGGCTCCTCGCTCGGCTCCTTCGTCTCCTTCTGCTGGGTCGCCGTCGGGTTCTTGTTCGGCTGCTTGCCCTTGTCGTCATTGCCGCCGAGGTTCAGCGCGAACGCGACCCCGACCGCCACGGCGATCACCGCGAGCGCCGCGATCAGCCACAGCTTGCCGCGGCCACCCCGGCGGCCCCGGCCGGAGCCCCCGTCGTAACCGCCGTCGTACCCGCCGCCGTTCCCCGCGCCGGGCGCGACCATCGGCTGCTGGGAGGTGTCGCCGTGCCCCGGGTGCGGCATCGCGGTGGTGCCCGCCATGCCCATCGCCCCGGTGGAGCCGCCGAGGTGCTGGGTGACCGGGCCGGTGTTCCAGACCCCGGTGTGGCCGCCCGCCTCCTGGAGCATCTGGAGCGCGTACTGGACCAGTCCGCGCATCTCCTCGGCGCTCTGGAACCGGTCGTCCGGGTCCTTGGCGAGCGAGCGCATCACCAGGCCGTCCAGTTCCGGCGGAACCTGGCCGCCCGAAATTTCGGACGGTGGTACGGGATTGTCCTGAACGTGCTGATAAACGACCGAAAGAGGAGTCTCACCGGTGAACGGCGGGCGCAGCGCGAGCAGTTCGTACAGCAGACACCCGGTCGCGTACAGGTCGGAGCGGTGGTCCACGGCCTTGCCGAGCGCCTGCTCGGGCGAGAGGTACTGCGGGGTGCCCATGACCATGCCGGTCTGGGTCATGGTGGACTGCGCGCCGTGCAGGGCACGGGCGATGCCGAAGTCCATCACCTTGACCGCGCCGCTCTTGGTGATGATCACGTTCGCGGGCTTGATGTCACGGTGCACGATGCCGTGCTGATGGCTGTAGGCGAGCGCCTCCAGCACCCCGGAGACGATGATCAGCGCCTGGTCCGGCGGCGGCGCCTCGGCGTTCAGCAGCAGATCGCGGATGGTGTGGCCCTCGACCAGCTCCATCACGATGTAGGGGACGGTGTTCGGGCCGACGACGTCCTCGCCGGAGTCGTACACCGCGACGACCGCGTGATGGTTCAGCCCCGCGACGGACTGTGCCTCGCGGGTGAAGCGGGCCTTGGACACCGGGTCCTCGGCCAGGTCGGCGCGCAGCAGCTTCACCGCGACAGTTCTGCCGAGCCGGATGTCCTCGGCGGCGAAGACCTCCGCCATGCCGCCGCGGCCCAGGCGCCCGGTGAGACGGTAGCGGCCATCGCCGACCAGTCCACCGTTTCCCCACGCCTCGGGCACATCAGACATTCCGGACCCGGTAGCGTCAGGTTCGGAAGGCCCCTGGGCGCTCTGGGTCTGTGCCATCGGTCCTCGCCGTCTCGGTCTAGGTGGGGGTCTGGTCGAGATCGCCCCGCCCGCGGGCGGTACGGTTCCTGCTAGGCACGCTACAGCCTTCGCGCCGCGCATCGGTTCGTGATGGACCGGCCATCAAACCTGTTGACGGTGAAGTGTTGCAAATCGCGTGACGGGTTCTTGAGCATCCGGTCACGGAACGGGCACGTGGCTTGACGTGTCCGTGGCCTGGGGCAGACTTGGCCACGATATCCGGAACACGAAGATCATGGCGTCGAAACGTGCGGGTTGAGCGGGAGTGCGCCGAGGGGGAAGTAACAACATGAGCCAGCACGGCGCACCGGGCCGCTACCAGGGCAGCTCCCTGGCCGGCAGCCGTTACCAATTGCGTGATCTCCTCGGCGAGGGCGGCATGGCATCCGTGCACCTCGCCTACGACTCCGTGCTGGACCGCCAGGTCGCCATCAAGACGCTGCACACGGAGCTGGGACGCGAGCAGTCCTTCCGCGAGCGCTTCCGCCGCGAGGCCCAGGCGGTGGCCAAACTCACGCACACCAATATCGTTTCGGTCTTCGACACCGGCGAGGATTCCCTCGACGGCGCGCTCATGCCGTACATCGTCATGGAGTACGTCGAGGGACTTCCGCTGCGTTCCGTCCTCGACGCCGACGTTCGGCAATACGGCGCGATGCCGACCGAAAAGGCGCTGAAAATCACCGGTGATGTTCTGGCGGCACTGGAGATCAGCCACGAAATGGGGCTGGTTCACCGCGACATCAAGCCCGGTAACGTGATGATGACCAAGCGTAATGTGGTCAAAGTCATGGACTTCGGCATCGCCCGCGCCATGCAGTCCGGGGTCACCTCCATGACCCAGACCGGCATGGTCGTCGGCACCCCGCAGTACCTCTCGCCCGAACAGGCGCTGGGCCGCGGCGTGGACGCCCGCAGCGACCTCTACTCGGTCGGCATCATGCTCTTCGAGCTGCTGACCGGGCGGCTCCCCTTCGACGCCGACTCGCCGCTCGCCATCGCGTACGCGCACGTGCAGGAGGAGCCGGTCGCGCCCTCCTCGATCAACCAGTCCATCCCGCCCGCGGTGGACGCGCTGGTCGCCCGCGTTCTGAAGAAGAACCCGAACGAGCGCTTCCCCACCGCCGAGGCCATGCGCGACGAGTGTGCCCGGGTCTCCCGCACCGGCCAGACCGGCGCCTCCCCGATCATCATCAGCGGCGGCCCGCCCGCCGGCAGCGGCTCCGGCGTCGGCGCGGCGGTGTTCCCGCCCGTCGACCAGCAGACCCCCGGGCCCGGCCCCGGCGGCGTCCAGACGCCGTACCAGCCGCAGGCCGGCGCGGGGCAGTTCGGCGCCTTCGGCCCGTCCACCCCGCCGCCGCCGACCATGCCGGTGGGCCAGCAGCCGTACGCCGCCCCCGCGTCCCCGTACCAGGGCGGCCACGGCCCGAGCACCCCGCCGCCGTACAACATCTCGCCCAGCCCGGCTCCGTCCCCGTCGGGCTCGCCGGGCTCCCCGGGCGGTGGCAACGGCAACAAGCGCGTGATCATAGGCTCCGCCGTGGTGGCCGCGATCGCGGTCCTCGGCGTCGTCCTGGTCATCGCCCTCAGCGGCGGCGACGGCGACAAGAAGGACGAGAGCAAGGGCGGCGGCGGCCAGAAGACCTCCGCCCCCGCGTCGACGAAACCCGCGGGCTTCCGCATGGGCGACAAGACGAAGACGATCGACCCCGAGAAGTGCACGGACGCCTACGAGGACAGCGATGACAAGGGCACGTACAGCGTGCCCGACTTCCAGAACCTCTACGTCGACTCGGTGAAGAAGTGCATCCGGGCCGCGGGCTGGAAGTACCGCGTCACCACCCAGGACGAGAACCTGTGGGGCAAGGGCACGGTCCTCAACTACACGTACCGCAACTACGAGCCGTACAACCCGAAGACGGACACCATCGAGCTGACGGTCTCCACGGGTATGCCCGACGACTGACACGCGAGCGCACCTCGTGTCGCGCCTCGTGTGGGCTCCAGGGCTCGGCGGCGTAGCCGGACGGAAGCGGTCCGGCTACGCCGTTTTCATGGCTGCCGCTGGTGGTGGAAGCCGGTCCGCCAGGTCGGGTGGTCCGGGCGCCAGCCCAGGCGGCGGGCGAGCGTGTTGTCGGCGCCGCGCTCCCAGCCCTCCCGGCCGGCGGTGGCGGCGAGCGATGGGGCCGGGGCGCCGAGGGCGGCGGCGAGCGCGGGCAGCCAGTC
>NZ_RIBZ01000733.1:0-8582 GCF_003721215.1 Streptomyces botrytidirepellens | reverse complement strand
GGGGGCCGCCCCGTCCGGCGTCGTCGCGGTGGCCAGCAGGGCGGCCCGTACCGCCGCCAGGGCGGGGGCCGCCGTGCCCGCGCGGACTGCGGCGGAGACGCGGGCGGCGCAGGGCGTGCACGCCTCCAGGTGCTTGTCGACCGACCAGGCGTCCAGCTCCGGCAGCGAGCCGTCGGCGTACGACGCCGCCTGGGCGGGGGTCACATGCCAGGCAGGGGTCATGGGGTGCCTCCCAGCGGGTGCGGCGCGGGCAGCGGGGACAGCTGGGCGAGTACGGAGCGCAGTTCGCGGCGGGCGCGGCGGGCGCGCGACTTGACGGTGCCCTCGGGGATGCCGAGGAGCTGTGCCGCCTCGCGCGTGGTGAGCCCGTCCACCACCGTGGCGCGCAGGACGGCGCGCAGCTCGGGGGAGAGCCGGTCCAGGGCGGTGCCGACGGTGCCGTACTCCAGCGCGTCGAGCACCCGGTCCTCCGCCGAGGGCGTGGTCGCACGCGCTGCGTCGGGGTCGTGGCGGGCGTGCGCGGACTGCGCCTCGGCGGTCCGGACGGCGGTGCGCCGGGCGTCGACGAGGCGGCGGGCCGCGATGGTCCACAGCCAGCCGCCCGCCTCGCCGCCGCGGTGCGAGGCGGCGGACCGCCAGACGGTGACGAAGGTGTCCTGGAGCACTTCCTGCACGGTCTCGGGGTCGGCGCAGCGCCGGGTGAGCCGGGCGTGCAGCCAGCCGCCGTGCCGGTCGTACAGCGTGGCGAGCGCGTCGGCGTCGCCCCGCGCGACGGCGCGCAGCAGCTCCGTGTCGCTCGAGTGGGCCCCCAGGGGGCGTAACGGTCTCACGCTTCCTCTATCGCTCGGGAGCCCCGCGGCGGTTCACGGCAGCCGGGGCAGGTGATCGCTCACAGCGAACACGGACTCGGGAACACCTGGAGGCTCCCAGGCATTGAGTCTGCATAACTCAACTTGCCTGCCGAAGGGGAGATCATGGCTTCGCTGTCCACACCGCTCACCCTGCCCGTCCTGCCTCTCGATGACGAGGTCGTGCTGCCCGGCATGGTGGTGCCGCTGGACCTTTCCGATACCGATGTACGCGCCGCGGTGGAGGCCGCGCAGGCCGCCGCCCGGTCCGACGGCGGGAAACCACGGGTGCTGCTGGTGCCGCGTATCGACGGGACGTACGCGGGCATCGGCACGCTCGGCACCGTCGAGCAGGTGGGCCGGCTGTCCGACGGGGATCCCGGGGCGCTCATCCGCGGGGTGCGGCGCGTGCGGGTCGGGGCCGGGACGACCGGGCCCGGGGCCGCGCTGTGGATCGAGGGCACCGCGGTCGAGGAGATCGTGCCCGACCCGCTGCCCGGTGCCGTCACCGAACTGATGAAGGAGTACAAGGCGCTGGCCACCAGCTGGCTGCGCAAGCGCGGCGCCTGGCAGGTCGTGGACCGGGTGCAGCAGATCGACGACGTCTCGCAGCTCGCCGACAACTCCGGATACTCGCCGTTCCTCAGCGTTGCCCAGCGCGTGGAGCTGCTGGAGACCGCCGACCCGGTGGCCCGGCTCAAGCTGGCCGTGACCTGGCTGAGCGACCACATGGCCGAGCAGGACGTGGCCGAGTCGATCGCCAAGGACGTCCAGGAGGGCGTCGACAAGCAGCAGCGCGAGTTCCTGCTGCGGCGGCAGATGGAGGCCGTGCGCAAGGAGCTGGCCGAGCTGAACGGCGATCCGGAGGACGAGTCCGACGACTACCGGGCCCGGGTCGAGGCCGCCGATCTGCCGGAAAAGGTGCGCGAGGCGGCGCTGAAGGAGGTCGACAAGCTGGAGCGGGCCAGCGACCAGAGCCCCGAGGGCAGCTGGATCCGCACCTGGCTGGACACCGTCCTGGAGCTGCCGTGGAACGAGCGCACCGAGGACGCGTACGACATCCCCGGCGCCCAGGCGGTGCTCGACGCCGACCACGCGGGCCTGGCGGACGTGAAGGAGCGGATCACCGAGTACCTGGCGGTGCGCAAGCGCCGCGCCGACCGCGGCCTCGGGGTCGTGGGCGGGCGGCGCGGCGGGGCCGTGCTGGCGCTCGTCGGTCCGCCCGGCGTCGGGAAGACCAGCCTCGGCGAGAGCGTGGCCCGCGCGATGGGGCGGAAGTTCGTCCGGGTCGCGCTCGGCGGCGTCCGCGACGAGGCGGAGATCCGCGGTCACCGGCGTACGTACGTGGGCGCGCTGCCCGGCCGGGTCGTCCGGGCCATCAAGGAGGCGGGCTCGATGAACCCGGTGGTCCTCCTGGACGAGATCGACAAGGTCGGCTCCGACTTCCGCGGCGACCCCGCCGCGGCCCTGCTGGAGGTCCTGGACCCGGCGCAGAACCACACCTTCCGCGACCACTACCTGGAGGTCGAACTCGACCTGTCCGACGTGGTCTTCCTGGCCACGGCCAACGTCCTGGAAGCCATCCCGGAGGCGCTGCTGGACCGCATGGAGCTGGTGCGCCTGGACGGCTACACCGAGGACGAGAAGGTCACCATCGCCCGCGACCACCTGCTGCCCCGGCAGCTGGAGCGCGCCGGTCTGGAGCCGGGCGAGGTCGAGGTGGCGGACGAGGCGCTGCGCAAGCTCGCCGGGGAGTACACCCGCGAGGCGGGCGTACGGACCCTGGAGCGCTCGATCGCGCGGCTGCTGCGCAAGGTGGCGGCCCAGCACGAGCTGGGTGAGCGCGAACTGCCGTTCACGGTGGGGGTGGAGAGCTTGCGTCCGCTGATCGGGCGGCCGCACCACACCCCCGAGTCCGCGCAGGACCCGGCCGAGCGCCGCACCTCCGTGCCGGGCGTGGCGACCGGGCTCGCGGTGACGGGCGCGGGTGGCGACGTGCTGTACGTGGAGGCGTCGCTCGCGGACGCCGAGACGGGCGGCGCGGGGCTGACCCTGACCGGACAGCTGGGTGACGTCATGAAGGAGTCCGCCCAGATCGCCCTGTCCTTCCTGCGCTCCCACGGCGCGGAGCTGGAGCTGCCGGTCGCCGACCTGAAGGAGCGCGGCATCCACCTCCACGTACCGGCGGGCGCGGTGCCCAAGGACGGCCCGAGCGCGGGCATCACCATGACCACCGCCCTGGCCTCGCTGCTCTCGGGCCGCCAGGTGCGGCCGGACGTGGCGATGACGGGCGAGGTCTCGCTGACCGGGCGGGTGCTGCCGATCGGCGGCGTCAAGCAGAAGCTGCTGGCGGCGCACCGGGCCGGGGTGACCACCGTGATCATCCCCAAGCGGAACGAGCCGGATCTGGACGACGTGCCCGCCGAGGTCCTGGAGAAGCTCGACGTCCACCCGGTCTCGGACGTCCGCCAGGTCCTGGAGCTGGCCCTCCAGCCCGCCTCGGCGAGCGCCCCGGAGGTCCCGGTGGCGGCGTAGCCGCGCAGCGGCGCGGGCCGTCGTTGACAGTCAGACAGGTCTGTCTGGTAGCTTGAGCAGGCAACCAGACAGACCTGTCTGTTCAGTCATTGCTTCTCGCGGAGGAAAGCCGTGCGCACTCTCGTCGTCCTCGCCCACCCCGACCTCGCCGCCTCGCGCGTCAACGCCGCCCTCGCCGAGGCCGCGCGTCCGGTGGACGGCGTCACGCTGCACGACCTGTACGCCACCTACCCGGACCTGGTCATCGACGTCGAGCGCGAGCAGCGGCTGCTGCTGGAGCACGACCGGATCGTGCTCCAGTTCCCCTTCTACTGGTACTCGGCGCCGCCGCTGCTGAAGAAGTGGCTGGACGAGGTGTTCCTGCACGGCTTCGCGTACGGCTCGCAGGGCACCGCGCTGCGGGGCAAGGCGCTGCTCGTCGCCACCACGGCGGGTGCCTCGGAGGAGATGTACCGGCCCGAGGGGTTCAAGCGCTTCACGGTCGCCGAGCTGCTCAACACCTTCGACGCGACCGCCAACATCACCGGCATGCGCTACGAGGAGCCCTTCGTCGTCCACGGCACGCACGGGCTGGACGACGCGGCGCTCGCCGCGCACCAGGAGCACTACCGCGCGCTGCTGGCGTCCGGGGTGCCGCGCGAGCGGGACCTCGCCGTGGCGTAAGGACAGATCGAAGGGCCCGGCCGCCTCGCGTGCGGCCGGGCCCTTCGTCGTATCCGGGGTGCTGCACCCGCGCCGGGGTGCTGCACCCGCGGCGAGGTGCTACACCCGGGCCGGGCACGCCTCCGCGATCAGCGTCCGCGCCGCTTCCCGCGCCGCCTCCGCGATCTCCGGCCGGGGCTCCAGCGCCGCCGCGGCCATCGCGCCGTCGACGAGGAGCGAGATCCGCAGGGCGAGCTGCTCGGGGTCGGCGGCGCCTGCCGCCCGGGCCAGCTCGGTCAGCCAGGCCCGTACGGCGCGCTTGTGCTCGGCCGTCGCCGCGTGCGCTTCGCCGCCCGGCTCCGTCTCGCCCGCGGTCCTGATGAACGCGCAGCCGCGGAAGCCGTCCCGCAGGGTCGCCGCGCTCAGCGCGTCGAAGAGGCCGGTGAGCTGGTCGCGCGGATCGGGCCCGGCCGCCTCGGCGGCCTCGGTCAGCGCGCCGCGCCAGTGGGTGTCCGACTGCCGCAGATAGGCCAGGACGAGGTCGTCCTTGCAGCGGAAGTGGGCGTACAGCGTCGCCTTGGCCACGCCCGACTCGGCGATGATCCGGTCCACTCCGACGCCGCGTACGCCGTGGGCGTTGAAGAGGCCGGTCGCCGTGGACAGGATCCGGTCGCGGGCGGAGGGCCGGGCGCTGCTCATGGTGACGCTCCTCGGGTGGGCCGGGGCGGCCGGAGGAACGGCCGATGCCCTCCAGCGTACAGACAGACCTGTCCGTGCACCGGAGGGCGAGGGGCGTCGAGTAGGTGGGGGGTTGGGCGGCTCGGGCGCCGGTCTCAGCCGTTGGCGAGCGCCTTCAGCCGGTCGATCGCGCCGTTGAACAGGTTGTGGTCGCCGACCGTCGGGCCGGAGGAGGTGTACTGCCAGATGGTGTGGAAGCCCCAGCCCGCCGGGAGCTCACCGACGGAGGAGCCGTAGCGCGGGATCCACAGCGGGTTGACGCCGCCGAAGGCGCTGGAGTTGCCGGTGCAGCTCTTCCACCAGCTGGTGGAGGTGTAGATCACCGGGTCGCGGCCGGTGCGCGACTTGTAGGTGCTGGTGAAGTCCTTGATCCAGCTGACCATCGCGCTGGCGCTTTTGCCGTAACAGGTGGCGCCGTACGGGTTGTACTCCATGTCCAGCGCGCCCGGCAGCGTCTTGCCGTCCTTGCTCCAGCCGCCTCCGTGGTCGACGAAGTAGTTGGCCTGGGCGGCGCCGGAGGAGTTGTCCGGCAGCGCGAAGTGGTACGCCCCGCGGATCATGCCCGCGTCGTACGAGCCGTTGTACTGCTGGGCGAAGTACGGGTTGGTGTAGCTGGTGCCCTCGGTCGCCTTCACGTAGGCGAACTTGACCCCGCTGTTCCAGAGGGTCGACCAGGCGACGTTGCCCTGGTGGCTGCTGACGTCCACGCCTTCGACGGTGGCGAGCAGATCGGCCGGCGAGGGCGGTTCGCCGGTCGTCGAGCCGCCCTCGTGTTTGAGAATCTGTGAACCCGCCCAGTCGTCCTCGGGGTGCGGGATGGCCTTCGTGCCGCCGTCCGCGGTCGGTGCGTCGGTCGGGGCGTCATCGGCGAACGCGGGGCCGGACAGCGCGAAGGACGCGGTGAGGAGGGCGGAAAGGAGGGCGGCGAGCAGGCCGATCAGCGCGCCGGGGGTGCGCCGGGTCGGGCCGGGTCTCTGGACGGGCATGGCGTGCCTCCGAAGCCTCGGTGGGGGGAGCGGGGAAGACATGCGGTTGGTATGGCCATGTCATAAGTGACGCTACGGGCGTAGATAGCGACGGGGAAGGGTCGGGGCCGGCTGCCGTTGGTCTAATCCTGCGAAATACTGATGGAGCTGCGGTAACAGCCGTGCGTGCAAGAAACTTTCACGATGTGAAAACCCGGAGAGGGCTCTGACGTGCACAACAACAGGGCAACGCCCCCCGAGGAGGGCGAGGGCGGCACCGTGGGCGGAATTGGTGTGGACCATGCGTTCCTGGCGCTGGAGCGCGAATTGGCCGTCTTCCTGCGCCGCGCCCGCGCCTCCTCGGGCGAATTGGCCCGCGAGGTCCACCCCGACCTGGAATCCGCCGCGTACGGGCTGCTGATGCGCCTGGAGGACGCGGGGGAGCAGCGCGCGACGGACCTCGCGGCCTACATCGGTGTGGGCAAGGCGACGATGAGCCGTCAGCTGCGCGCGCTGGAGGGCCTCGGGCTGGTGACCCGGGCGCCCGACCCGGCGGACGGCCGGGCCTTCCTGGTGCAGCTGACGGACGAGGGCCGGGCCCGCTTCCGACGGGTCCGCGGCGCCCGGCGCGCGCGGTACGCCCGCCGTCTCGCCGCCTGGGAGCGCAGCGAGGTCGCCGAACTCGCGCGGCTGCTGCACCGGTTGAACAGTACGCAGGAAGCCGACGAGCCCGGGCAGGCGTCCCGCGCGGAGCGGGACCAGTAGGGCGCTCATGTACGTCAGGATCGGCGAGCCGCGCCGATCCGGCGACGTGGGTGTGGCGACTGCGGTACCCGCCCCCTGAAGACGGCGGCCTCCGGCGTCCGCTGACGGCCCGGCGAGGGTTGGCCGTCGCCCCGGGCGAGGCCGCTCAGGCCCGGCGCGGGCGCCCGCGACTCGGTGGGACGGCCGCCGCGACAACGGCCGCCGCGGCTCGGCGGGGACGCCCATCATGGGTGCGGACCGTCGCGCGAGCGTGACACCCCCTACGGCTCGACGAGGACGGCCGCCGCGTCGTCGTGGGCCTTGCCCCGGGGGAAGGCCGTCCGGTCCGGGTCGGCCTGCTCCGCCGCCCGCACCCGGTCGATCAGCGCCTGCGGCCCCTCCTTGCGCAGCAGCCCGAGGCAGGCGGCCCAGTCGCCCTCGCGGAACACCTCGACCCAGCGCGACGCCCCGTCGGTGAGGGCCGCCAGCGCCCGTACCTCCGTGCGCGGCAGGCTGCCGGTGACCGCCTTGGCGGTCACCGCCGGATCGGCCGCGGCGGTGAAGAAGCCGCCCTCGACGTTGCGCAGCGGGCCCACCCGCCGCCCCTCGGCGCGCAGCCGGTCGATGCGGTCGTCGAGCACGGCCGTCACGCCGCCCCCGGTCCGCTCGATGAGCAGGACGGAGTCGGAGAGCACCAGGTACTCGACCCGGTCCGCGTCCCAGCGCGCCGCGACCACGGTCGCCTGAGGGGTCAGGGGGTGAGAAAGGTCACAAGTTGAACTATGTGCCTCGGCGGTGCGCCCGATCGCGTACGCGAGGCAGTCGGCGAGCGACGCGTCCCGCCGTGAACCGGTCAGCTCCAGCAGCGCGCCGCCGAGCCGGGCGGTGTACCAGGGCACGCCGTGGGCGCATCCGGCGTCGCCCTCGGGCGGGGTCACCCCGTCCAGCACCACGAGCGCGCCGCCGTGTCCCGACGCGGGCAGGGCCACGGACGCGTAGTCCTCGTTGGGGCGCCGCGGGTCGCCGGGGGCGGTCGCCAGTTCGATGCGCATGCCGTCAGTCTGCCGGACGACGACCGGTAGCTCACCGGTAGCTCACCGGTAGCTCCCGTTCCGGGGCGCGGCCGCGGAAGGTGGGCAGGGGGATGCGCATCCTGCCAGGACGGACAAGCGTTTTCCAGCCCGGGAAATTCGGCCGCCGGGTATGGTCCGTGACGAAAGTTGGTGCTCAACTACGCAATGCGGTTCACTCGTTCGGGTGGGCCGGGTGGGTGATGCGTATCCGCCCCGGAGCCGTCCCTGCAAGGGTCGGAATCCCCACCAGGGGTGGGGATTCACAAGAGTTGATCCGTCGTCACCTCTGAACCACAGCGGTCTGGAACCACAGCGGTCGGGCGAGAAAAGATGGTGAGCACCGGTGCGGAAGAAGCGGCTTCGGGGCACCAAGCGCGAGCACATCAGTGAGCCCCGCGATCAGCACGAGCAGGGGTCTGCCGAAGCGACCCCTCCGGCGGCCGGGCCCGTTCCCGAGGCTCCGGAGCCCCAGCCGCCGCGCGGGCGCACGGCGCGCGTCCGCAACCGGCTGACCGCGTCCGTCGCCCTCGTCTCCGTCGCCGTCCTCGCCGCCGGTGCCCCCGCCGTCCTCGGCGCCCTCGACGACGCCACCGAGGCCCAGAAGCTGGTCGACCTCGCCGAGACCAACCGCGGCACGGTGGCCCTCGCCCACTCCCTCGCCGACGAGCGCGACGCGATGACGGCGTTCGTCGCCGCGGGCCGCACCACCTCCGCCGGGGGCGGGGTCTCCGAGGACCAGCGGGCCCGCGTCGACCGGCAGGTCGAGGAGGTGCGCGGACAGGTCCCGGCCGCCCTCGGCGCGTTATTGGACACCCTCCCCGAGATCCGTCAGCAGGCCCTGACCGGCAAGGGATCGTCCCTCGACGTCTTCGACGCGTACACCGAGGCCGTCCAGGCGCTGAACCGGGTCGCCGACACCCTCGCCCACAAGCTCCCGGCCGACGCCGACACCGGCCCGGCCCCCGCGCTCGCCCCGCTCGGCCGCGCCGTGGAGCAGGCGTCCGCCACCCGCGGGCTGCTGCTCGCCGCGCTCGCCG
>NZ_RIBZ01000732.1:0-8558 GCF_003721215.1 Streptomyces botrytidirepellens | reverse complement strand
CGGCGCGGGCCTGCCGCCGGGCGGCGGCCCGGCGCGGTTCCTCTCGCTGCTGTACGGGGAGCTGGTGCCGCTCGGGCCGGGCAGCGAGGGTGGGGTGCGGTGCACGCTGGCCAGCGCGGGCCATCCGCTGCCGCTGGTCCTCCAGCCCGATGGAACGGTTCGGACGGTCGCCGTGCCGCAGATACTCCTCGGCGTGGTGGAGGAGGCCGCGTACGAGAGTGAAACGTTCGATCTGGGGCCCGGCGAGACCCTGCTGTGCGTGACGGACGGGGTGACGGAGCACCGCTCCGGCACCCGCCAGTTCGACGACGAGGACGGCCTGGCGTCGGTGCTCGCGGGCTGCGCGGGGCTCAGCGCCCGGGAGGTCGCGGAGCGCGTGCGGCGGGCGGTCGACGAGTTCGCGGTGGAGCCGCCGGACGACGACCTGGCGATGCTGGTGCTCAGAGCGCTGTAGAAGCGGCGCCCCGCGGGAGGGGCGGGGCGCCCCGCGGGATGGCGGACAATGGGGCGTATGCCTTCCGTACTGCCCGACGGCGACCCCATGCCCCAGGACGGCGCGCTGCCCCCCGGCGCGCTG
Source organism: Streptomyces botrytidirepellens (assembly GCF_003721215.1). Lineage (NCBI taxonomy): Bacteria > Bacillati > Actinomycetota > Actinomycetes > Kitasatosporales > Streptomycetaceae > Streptomyces > Streptomyces botrytidirepellens. The sequence goes on along the minus strand of NZ_RIBZ01000732.1, from coordinate 7,981 downwards.
GCCGGGGCGGCGGGACGGCCGCTGGGGTTCTATCTGCACGTGCCCTACTGCGCCACCCGCTGCGGGTACTGCGACTTCAACACGTACACCGCCGCCGAGCTGCGCGGATCCGGCGGGGCGCTCGCCTCCCGGGACAATTACGCCGAGCAGGTCGCGGAGGAGGTGCGGCTCGCGCGGAAGGTGCTGGGGGACGATCCGCGGCCGGTCGAGACCGTGTTCGTCGGCGGCGGCACGCCGACCCTGCTGGCGGCCGCGGACCTCGGGCGGATGCTCGGGGCCATCCGCGACGAGTTCGGGCTGGCGGACGGGGCCGAGATCACGACCGAGGCCAATCCGGAGTCGGTCGATCCGCGGTATCTGGAGGCGCTGCGGGAGGCCGGGTTCAACCGGGTGTCGTTCGGGATGCAGAGCGCCCGGCAGCACGTCCTGAGGGTGCTGGACCGCACCCATACCCCCGGCCGCCCCGAAGCCTGCGTCGCGGAGGCCCGGGCCGCCGGGTTCGATCATGTGAACCTGGACCTGATCTACGGAACCCCCGGCGAGAGCGACGACGACTGGCGGGCCTCCCTGGAGGCGGCGCTCGGCGCGGGCCCGGACCATGTGTCGGCGTACGCGCTGATCGTCGAGGAGGGCACCCAGCTGGCCCGCCGCATCCGGCGCGGCGAGGTGCCGATGACCGACGACGACGCCCACGCGGACCGGTACCTGATCGCCGAGGAGATGCTGTCGGCGGCCGGGTTCGCCTGGTACGAGGTCTCCAACTGGGCGACCACGCCCGAGGGCCGGTGCCGCCACAACGAGCTGTACTGGCGCGGCGCCGACTGGTGGGGCGCGGGCCCCGGCGCCCACAGCCACGTCGGCGGGGTGCGCTGGTGGAACGTCAAGCACCCCGGGGCGTACGCCCAGGCGCTCGGCGAGGGCCGCTCACCGGGCGCCGGGCGGGAGCTGCTGTCCGACGAGGAGCGCCGGGTCGAGCGGATCCTGCTGGAGCTGCGGCTGTCCGAGGGGTGCCCGCTCACGCTGCTGCGCCCGGCCGGCGCGGCGGCCGCGGCGCGGGCGCTGGAGGACGGCCTGCTGGAGCCGGAGCCCTACGGGCAGGGCCGGGCCGTGCTCACCCTCAAGGGGCGCCTGCTGGCCGACGCGGTGGTGCGGGACCTGGTGGACTGAAGCCGCGGTCAGGGCGCCGTGACGAAGTCGATCAATTCCTCGACCCGCCCCAGCAGCTCCGGGCGCAGGTCCTTGTAGGAGTGGACCGCGGACAGGATCCGCTGCCACGCCGCGCCCGTGTTCTCCGGCCACCCCAGGGCGCGGCAGACGCCTGTCTTCCAGTCCTGGCCGCGCGGCACCGTCGGCCAGGCCGGAATGCCGAGCGAGGACGGCTTCACGGCCTCCCACACGTCGATGAAGGGGTGCCCGACGACCAGGACGCTCTCGTCGGTGATCTGCTCGGCGATGCGGGACTCCTTGGACCCGGCCACCAGGTGGTCCACCAGCACGCCGAGCCGGGCGTCCGGTCCGGGCGAGAAGTCGCGCACGATGGCGGGCAGGTCGTCGACCCCCGCCAGGTACTCCACGACGACGCCCTCGATGCGCAGGTCGTCGCCCCAGACCCGCTCCACCAGCTCCGCGTCGTGGCGGCCCTCCACGTAGATGCGCCCGGCGCGGGCGACCCGTGCGCGGGCACCGGGGACGGCGAGCGAACCGGAGGCCGTGCGCTGCGGCGCGCTCGGGGCCGCCGCGCGCGGGCGTACGAGCGTCACGACGCGGCCCTCCAGGAGGAAGCCGCGCGGCTCCATGGGGAAGACGCGGTGCTTGCCGAAGCGGTCCTCCAGGGTGACCGTCGGCCCCTGCGCGGTCTTCTCGCAGCGGATCACGGCACCGCAGAACCCCGTGGTGACCTCCTCGACCACCAGGTCCGGGTCCGCGGGGACCTCGGGGGCGGGCTGCTGCCGCTTCCAGGGCGGGGTCAGATCCGAGTCGTACTGTCGGCTGCGCATCCGGATGACGATAGCGCGGCGGGTTAACGGGACACGCCGAAGCGCGCGGCCAGTTCGTCGCGTTGGTCACGTACGAAGGCCGCGTCCACGACCGATCCGTGGCCCGGTACGTACCGCGCGTCCTCGCCGCCGAGGGCGATCAGCCGGTCGAGGGCGGCGGGCCAGTGGACGGGGATCGCGTCGGGCCCGGCCTGGGGCGTGCCCGACTCCTCGACCAGATCGCCGCAGAAGACCACCTCCGGCCCTCCCGGGACCAGAACGGCCAGGTCATGGGCGGTGTGTCCGGGGCCCACGTTCGCCAGCAGCACGGACCGCCCACCCAGGTCGAGGGTGACCTCCCCGGAGACCGCGTGATGCGGCGGTACGAGGTGATCGGCGGCCTCGGCGGCGGCATCGGGGGCCACCCCGTGCCGTACCGCGTCCTCGCGCAGCGCGTCCCGGTCGCGGCGCAGCACCCCCTCCAGCCCGGTGGCTCCGTATACTTCGCAGCCCGCGAAGGCGGCCGTGCCCAGGACATGGTCGAAGTGCGGATGGGTGAGCGCGATCCGGGTCGGCCGGCGGCCGGTCAGCCGGGTGATCTCGGCCCGCAGCGCCGCGCCCTCGCGCAGCGACGAGCCGGTGTCCACCACGAGGACGTCCGTATCACCGACGACCACGCCGACCGTGCAGTCCCAGTCCGGCAGCCGGCGGCGGGCGACATCGGGCGCGAGCTGTTCCCACCCGGCCTCTTCCCAACACGTCTCCATACCGAGACGCTAGCTCCAACAGCGATAGCGTGACGTGTGGCCGGGCACCGGCGGGGGGCGGCTCTTGCCGTGGCCACCGCACCCCGCCGTACACTGGCTGAGGGGTTCTGGCACTCGTGACCACTGAGTGCCAGAGGGACGACCTGATGACACGGCTGGACTGGAGGTGCGCGGGGTGCTCAGCGAACGCAGACTCGAAGTGCTGCGTGCCATTGTCCAGGACTACGTGGGCACCGAGGAGCCGGTCGGCTCCAAGGCGCTCACCGAGCGGCACCGGCTGGGGGTCTCCCCGGCCACGGTGCGCAACGACATGGCGGCGCTGGAGGACGAGGGCTTCATCGCCCAGCCGCACACCAGCGCCGGGCGCATCCCCACGGACAAGGGCTACCGGCTCTTCGTGGACAGGCTGGCCGGAGTGAAGCCGCTGTCCGCTCCGGAGCGGCGCGCCATCCAGAACTTCCTCGACAGCGCCGTCGACCTCGACGACGTGGTGGGGCGCACCGTCCGGCTGCTGGCGCAGCTGACCCGGCAGGTCGCTGTGGTGCAGTATCCGTCGCTGACCCGTTCGACGGTGCGGCACGTGGAGCTGCTGCCGCTGGCCGTGGCCCGGGTGATGCTGGTGCTGATCACCGACACCGGGCGGGTCGAGCAGCGCATGGTGGACTGCCCGGCTCCGATCAGCGACGACTCGCTGGCGGACCTGCGGGCCCGGCTCAACAGCCGGGTCGTGGGGCGGCGGTTCGCGGATGTGCCGCAATTGGTGCAGGATCTTCCGGAGTCCTTCGAGCAGGAGGACCGGGGGACGGTCTCGACCGTGCTGGCGACGTTGCTCGAAACGCTTGTCGAGGAGACCGAAGAGCGGCTGATGATCGGCGGCACCGCGAACCTCACGCGTTTCGTGCATGATTTCCCCCTGACGATCCGGCCCGTGCTGGAGGCACTTGAGGAGCAGGTCGTCCTCCTCAAGCTGCTCGGCGAGGCCAAAGACTCGGGTATGACCGTGCGCATCGGGCATGAGAATGCTCACGAGGGGCTGAATTCCACCTCGGTCGTCGCGGTCGGCTACGGTTCGGGCGACGAAGCCGTCGCCAAACTCGGCGTGGTCGGACCGACCCGCATGGACTACCCCGGAACGATGGGAGCGGTACGCGCAGTGGCACGTTACGTCGGACAGATCCTGGCGGAGTCGTAAGTGGCGACGGACTACTACGCAGTCCTGGGCGTGCAGCGCGATGCCTCGCAGGACGAGATCAAGAAGGCATTCCGCCGGCTCGCACGCGAGCTGCACCCGGACGTGAACCCGGATCCGAAGACCCAGGAGCGGTTCAAGGAGATCAACGCCGCTTACGAGGTGTTGTCGGACCCGCAGAAGAAGCAGGTCTACGACCTGGGCGGGGACCCGTCGGGTTCGGCCGCGGGCGGCGGCGCCGGTGGCTTCGGCGCGGGCTTCGGCAACTTCTCCGACATCATGGACGCCTTCTTCGGCACCGCCTCGCAGCGCGGACCGCGGTCCCGGACGCGGCGCGGCCAGGACGCCATGATCCGCCTCGACGTGGAGCTGAACGAGGCCGCGTTCGGCACCACCAAGGACATCCAGGTCGACACCGCGGTGGTGTGCACGACCTGTAGCGGTGAGGGCGCGGCGCCGGGCACCTCGGCGCAGACGTGTGACATGTGCCGCGGCCGCGGTGAGGTCTCGCAGGTGACGCGGTCCTTCCTGGGCCAGGTCATGACCTCGCGGCCGTGCCCGCAGTGCCAGGGCTTCGGCACCGTGGTGCCGACCCCGTGCCCGGAGTGCGCGGGCGACGGGCGGATCCGCTCGCGGCGCACGCTGACGGTGAAGATCCCGGCCGGTGTGGACAACGGCACCCGCATCCAGCTCGCGGGCGAGGGCGAGGTCGGCCCGGGCGGCGGCCCGGCGGGCGACCTGTACGTGGAGATCCACGAGGTCCCGCACCCCGTCTTCCAGCGGCGCGGCGACGACATGCACTGCACGGTGACGATCCCGATGACCGCGGCGGCCCTCGGCACCAAGGTGCCGCTGGAGACGCTGGACGGCCTGGAGGAGATCGACATCCGGCCCGGCACCCAGTCCGGCCAGTCGGTCCCGCTGCACCAGCGCGGCGTCACCCATCTGCGCGGCGGCGGCCGGGGCGACCTGATCGTCCACGTCGAGGTGACGACCCCGACCAAGCTCGACCCGGAGCAGGAGGAGCTGCTGCGGCGGCTGTCCAAGCTGCGCGGCGAGGAGCGCCCGACCGGGGAGTTCAAGCCGGGGCAGCAGGGCCTGTTCTCGCGCCTGAAGGACGCGTTCAACGGACGGTAGGCGTCCGGCCGGGGGTCCGGGGGGTGTCCCCCGGGAGATGCGGCCAAGCCGGGGCAGCAGGGCCTGTTCTCGCGCCTGAAGGACGCGTTCAACGGACGGTAGGCGCCGCGGGTGAGCGCCTTCGGCGGACGCTGATCCGGTGACGGATCGCCGCGGGGGACATGGCACCATGTGCCCATGTCCTCCGCGCTGACCGATCTCGCCCGGTACCCGATCGTGCAGGCTCCGATGGCGGGCGGGGCCTCCTGCCCGCAGCTCGCCGCCGCCGTCATCGAGGCCGGGGGCCTCGGCTTCCTCGCCGCCGGTTACAAGACGCCGGAGGCGATGTACGAGGAGATCAAGCAGCTGCGCGGGCTGACCGGCCGCCCCTTCGGCGTCAACCTGTTCATGCCGCAGGCTCCCAGTGACCCGGCCGCCGTCGCGGTCTACGCCGACCGCATCGCGGGTGAGGCGTCCCGGTACCAGACCGCGCTCGGGGATCCCGAGTCCGGCTCCGACGACGCGTACGACGCCAAGCTGGCGATCCTGCTGAACGACCCGGTCCCGGTGGTCTCGTTCACCTTCGGCTGCCCCACCCGCGCCGTGCTGGACGCGTTCGCCCGGGTGGGCACCCGGACCATCGTCACCGTGACCTCGCCGGTGGAGGCGGAGACCGCCCAGTGGGCGGGGGCCGACGCCGTCTGCGTGCAGGGCGTGGAGGCCGGTGGCCACCAGGGCGGCTTCCGCAACGACCCGGCCGACGACGCCCCCGGCGCCGTGCTCGGGCTGCTGTCGCTGGTCGCGCTGGTGCGCGAGACCGTGCAGATCCCGATCATCGCGGCGGGCGGGCTGATGCGCGGCTCGCAGATCGCCGCGGTGCTGGCCGCGGGCGCGGCTGCGGGGCAGCTGGGCACCGCGTTCCTGGTGTGCCCCGAGTCGGGGGCGAACGGCCTGCACAAGGCGGCCATGACCGATCCGCTGTTCGGCCGGACCGAGCTGACCCGGGCGTTCTCCGGCCGCCCGGCCCGCGGTCTGGTCAACCGGTTCATCCGCGACCACGGCCCCTACGCCCCGGCCGCCTACCCCCAGCTCCACCACCTCACCTCCGGGCTGCGCAAGGCGGCGGCCAAGGAGGGCGACCCGCAGGGCATGGCGCTGTGGGCCGGGCAGGGGCACCGGCTGGCGCGCGAACTGCCCGCCGCGCGGCTGGTGGAGACCCTGGCCGTCGAGCTGAACGCGGCGGGGTCCGCGTACGGGTTGCAGGACCCGCGAGGCGTGGTGTCGTGACCGCCCCGGTGTTCGTGGCCGACTCCCTCGCGGGAGCGGCCACCGGGGCCCGTATCGCGCTGGAGGGCCCCGAGGGGCGGCACGCGGTGGCGGTGAAGCGGCTGCGGGTCGGCGAGGCGGTGATCCTCACGGACGGCGCCGGTACGGGCGTCTCGGGCACCGTGGCGGCCGTCGAGGGCAAGGACCGGCTGCTGGTCGAGGTCGATGACGTACGCCACGAGGCGGCGCCGAGCCCGCGGATCACCGTCGTCCAGGCGCTGCCCAAGGGCGACCGCGGCGAGGTGGCCGTGGAGACCATGACCGAGACGGGCGTCGACGCGATCGTCCCGTGGACGGCCGCCCGCTGCATCACCCAGTGGAAGGGCGAGCGCGGGCAGAAGGCGCTCGGCAAGTGGCGGTCGACCGCGCGCGAGGCGGGCAAGCAGTCCCGTCGGCTGACCTTCCCCGAGGTCGCGGACGCGATGACGACCAAGGAGGTTGCTCGACTTCTCGCCGATGCCGACCTCGCGGCCGTGCTCCACGAGGAGGGCAGCGACCCCCTGGCGACGGCTCAACTGCCCCAGGAGGGCCATATCGTCCTCGTCGTGGGACCCGAAGGGGGCGTCTCGCCGGAGGAGTTGGCGGCCTTCGCCGCGGCGGGCGCACGGCCGTACCGGCTGGGCCCGAGCGTCCTGCGCACCTCTACGGCGGGAACGGCCGCCGCCGCGCTCCTGTTGGGGCGCACCGGCCGCTGGGGCTGACCCTTTCGCGGGGAGCCGCGAGGTGGCCGACGATGGTCTTCCGGTTCGCCGTGCGTGATGGGAACCTGACCCCTATGGGGGTATTGAGCCATCATGTACGGCATGGACGGCCGCTGCTGGCGGCCGTGGCCGCGGTCGCCGCGGCCGTCGCGGTGACGGGGTGTGAGCCGAGGGACGGCGGGGTCACCGCGATCGCCGTCTCGATCACCACGGACAAGGTCTCCACCTCCGCCCTGGAGCGGGGCGGCATCGGGGTGCGCTGGCTGACCTGCAACGCGGATCTGAAGACCGGCCCCACCGCCGGGGCCTCGGCCTCCCGCGCCGGTGACTCGGGCACGACGGACGCCTCCGTGAACTGCCGGGGCAGGACCGAGGACGACAAGGCCATCGGGATCCGCGGCAAGGTCACCTATGTGCGGGAGAACCACTGCGTGCGCGGCGATCTGACCGGCACGGTCGAGGGCCACAAGGTCTTCCGGGCCGATGTGATCGGCGAGTGCGACGGCGGCGACGCCACCGAGAGCCCCACGGCGGAGCGCACCCACCCCTGGGACGAGGCCACCACCTCCCACCCGGAGGCCACCACCTCTCACCCGTGGGACGAGAGGACCACCGCACCCGGGAAATAGCGTCCGCATAAGCTGTGGGCCATGTCGGACGAGTCACAGCTGATCCAGAGCCTGCGCACGGCCGTCGCCGCCGCCCCGGACGACGTACCCCTGCGGCTGCACCTGGCGGGGCTGTTGCTGGACGGCGGGCGCGGACAGGAGGCGATATCCGAGGTCGCGGCGGCACTTCAGCGCGACCCCGGGAACGCCGAGGCGCAGGCCCTGATGGCGCGCGCCGTGGCGCCCCCGGCCCCGCCCGCCGCTCCGGCCCCCGCCGCTCCAGCCCCCGCCGCTCCGG
>NZ_RIBZ01000731.1:0-8524 GCF_003721215.1 Streptomyces botrytidirepellens | reverse complement strand
GGGCCCGTGCCAGGGCCCGCCCGGAGGCTTTTGCCGAACCGGCAACTTTCCTCCCCCTCCCCCGGGCCGCCACCGCATGATCGTGGCGTTGTTGGCCGCGCGGCGTTGTGGACCGCGCTGCCCGAGCGACTCAGGGAGGATCCATGCACCACCGGCTGGTCGACGTTCCGGATGCCCGTATCCACGTGGTGGAGGAGGGCTCCGGCCCGCTGGTCCTCCTGCTCCACGGCTTCCCCGAGACATGGCACTCCTGGCGCCACCAGCTCCCCGCGCTCGCCGCGGCCGGATACCGCGCGGTGGCCATCGACGTCCGCGGCTACGGCCGCTCCTCCAAGCCCCGCGACGTGGCGGCGTACCGCATGCTCGCCCATGTCGCCGACAACGTCGGCGTGGTCCGCGCCCTCGGTGAGGAGACCGCGGTGGTCGTGGGCCACGACTGGGGCTCCCCCATCGCCGCGAACTCCGCGCTGCTCCGGCCCGATGTCTTCACCGCCGTGGGGCTGCTCGGCGTGCCGTACGCACCCCGGGGCGGCCCGCGGCCCAGCGAGGTCTTCGCGCGGATCGGCGGGGACGAGGAGTTCTACGTCGGCTACTTCCAGCGGCCCGGCCGGGCCGAGGCGGAGATCGAGCCCGATGTGCGCGGCTGGCTCGCGGGGTTCTACGCCGCGCTCTCGGGCGACGCGGCGCCCTCCCCCGACGGCGGCAGCCCGTTCTTCGTCCCCCGCGGCGGGCGGATGCGCGACCGCTTCCCGGACGGCCCGCTGCCGTCCTGGCTCACCGAGGCCGATCTGGACGTCTGCGCCGCGGAGTTCGAGCGGACCGGGCTGACCGGGGCGCTGAACCGCTACCGCAACGCCGACCGCGACTGGGAGGATCTCGCGGCGTGGGACGGGGCACCGCTCACCCAGCCCTCGCTGTTCCTGGCCGGGGAGCGTGACGCCTCGCTCGGCTGGCTGGCCGACGCCGTCGCGGCGTACCCCACCACCCTCCCCGGCCTGGTGTCCTCGCACCTCCTCGACGGCTGTGGCCACTGGGTGCAGCAGGAGCGTCCCGAGGAGGTCAACCGGCTGCTGATCGCATGGCTGCGGGCGCTCGGCTGAGGCACCTCGCCCGAGGGTGCCTCAGCCGAGGTGTTCGGCGGCCGCGGCGCGGATCAGCTGGCGCAGCGCGTCGTAGTAGACGCGATGGTCGGTCAGGGCGGGCAGCACCACGTCCCGCTGCCCCGTCAGCACCGGGAACTCCTCGGGGTCCAGCGCGGCGAGCGCCGTGCGCGCCGTGGTCAGGGCCCGCTTCTCGTCGCGGTGGTCGACGAAGGCGACGGCGCCGAGGGTGAGCAGGTACAGCCGGCGGTAGACCCGGACAGCCGCCGCCGGTGCCATCCCGGCGGCGATGCTCTGGGCGAGCTGCGGCTCCACCAGACGGCTCAGCAGCTCCGGGCCCCACCAGGCGTGGCCCGCGCGCAGCGCCGCCAGCCCCGGGTGCCGGACGAGCACCTCGTAGAGCGCGGTGAAGCGGGCCTCGGTGGCGGCGGCCCAGTCGGTGTCCTGCGGTACGCGGGGCAGTTGCGTGGCCAGGTGGTCGGCGCAGGCGTTCAGCAGGCCGTCGAAGTCGCCGCAGCGGCGGAAGACCGTGGCGTGCGAGACGTCGAGCCGCTGCGCCACCGCCCGGAAGCTCAGGGCCTCGGGGCCCTCCTCGTCGATGACCGACAGCGCCGCCACCGCGATGGTGTCCAGGGCGGGTGGTTCGGCCGCGGTCCGCTTCCCTCTCACGGACGCATTCTTTCTCACAGGCGCAGTGTAACAGTGGTTGATACACTGTTTCACGTGGTTACTCATCAAGACGTACAGGCCGCCGCGCGGCGCTCCGCGGGGCAGATCCGGCCCGTCGCGCTCGCCCCGGTGGACGAGGGGGCCTTCGGCGGGGCCGAGGGATGGCTGGCGCTGGAATTCCTCCAGCACACCGGCTCCTTCAAAGCGCGCGGGGCGTTCAACTTCATCGGCAGCCATGTCGAGGCGAGGACGGTTCCGGAGGCGGGTGTCGTCATCGCCTCCGGCGGCAACGCCGGACTGGCCTGCGCCTGGGCGGCGGCCCGGCACTCCGTGACCGCCACGGTGTTCGTGCCCGAGACGGCACCCGCGGTCAAGGTCGGCAGGCTGCGGGCGCTCGGGGCGGACGTGCGCCAGGTCGGCCGGGAGTACGCCGAGGCGCTGGACGCCTCGCGCAAGCACGCCGCCGAGACCGGTGCGCTGGAGTCGCACGCCTACGACCATCCGCTGATCGCGGCCGGTGCCGGGACCGTGATGGAGGAGATCCTGCGGTGCCGCCCGGACCTGGACACGGTGGTGGTGTCCGTCGGGGGCGGCGGGCTGTTCACCGGGGTCGCGGTCTCCGCGCTGGAGCACGGCGTCCGGGTGGTGGCCGTGGAACCGCACGGATCGCGCGCGCTGAACGCGGCGCTGGAGGCCGGGGCGGTGGTCGACGTGCCCGTGGATTCGGTGGCGGCGGACTCGCTGGGGGCGCGCCGTGCGGCGCCGATGGCGCTGGAGTGGGCGCGCAAGGAGGGGGTGCGGTCGGTGCTCGTGTCCGACCAGGAGATCGTCTCTGCGCGGCAGGCCCTGTGGGACGACCGCCGGATCGCGGTGGAGCACGCGGCGGCGACGGCGCTCGCGGCGGTGCGGTCGGGGGCGTACGAGACCCGGCCGGGCGAGAAGGTGGCGGTGCTGCTGTGCGGGGCCAACACCGACCCGGGAGACCTGACGCGCACGTAGAAGGCGTCCGGCCCGCCCCTCCCCCGGACGCGGGGAGGGGCGGCTGCGGGCGGCGGCCGTCTACTCCCCCGCGTACGCCTTCTGAAGTGCGGCGATGTCGAGCTTGACCATCTGCATCATGGCATCCATGGCGCGCTTCGCCTTCGCCTGGTCGGAGTCGGCGATCATCTCCATGAGAACCTCGGGGACGACCTGCCAGGACACTCCGAACTTGTCCTTCACCCAGCCGCACTGGATCTCCTGGCCACCGCCTTCCAGGAGCCGGTTCCAGTAGTAGTCGACCTCCTCCTGGTCCGCGCAGTGGATCTGGAACGAGATGGCCTCGTTGAAGGTGAACTCCGGCCCGCCGTTGAGCCCGACGAACTTCTGGCCGTTGATCTCGAAGTCCACGGTCAGCACCGAGCCGGGGGTGCCGGGGCCGGCCTCGGTGTGACGGACGGTCCGGCCGAGCTTGCCGTCCTTGAAGATCGAGACGTAGTGCTGCGCCGCCTCTTCGGCCTGGCCGTCGAACCACAGGCAGGTGGTGAATCCGTCGCTGGCCATCGGTGCCTCCTGGAGATGGGAGTGTTTACCTTTACCGACCGGCGCCGCGCGGCAAACTCATCGCTCCTCGGCACACCGATGTCCGGTGAGATATCCGTGCAGCCGCCCGGCGCCTTCGAGCATGGCCGTGGTGCGCCGGGTCAGCCCCTCCCGGCGCTCGGCGATGACCTCGCGCAGCGCGGCGCTGCTGCCCGTGCGGCGCAGCCCCTCCAGGACGGGCCGGATCCGGTCCAGCGGATAGCGGTCCTGCCGCAGTATGTGGATCATCCGGGCGTCCCGGACGTCGGCCGGGCCGAAGGTGCGGTACCTGGTGCCGCGCTCCCGCTTCGGGACCAGCAGCCCGGCCGACTCCCACACCCTGAGCGCGGAGGTGCGCACGCCGAGGTACGCGGCCACCTCGCCGATGCGCAAGGCACCCCGCGGCACGTCCAGGGTCTCGGGGGTCTGCCCGGCGACCGCTTCGAGCGCCTCGCCCGCGGCCCGCAGGGACAGCCGCTGTTCGTGCAGGGCCGCGTGGGCGGCGTCCACGAGGCTGAGCGCCAGCGGTACGTCCCCGGCGTGCACGGCCTGCATGACCGCCCGGGCGGTGTGCTGTCCGTACCCCGGGACGAGCGCGTCGTACGTGACCAGCGCCCGGCGGTGGCGGGTGTCGAGCCTGCGGTAGCCGGCCGGGGTGCGGGACGCCGGGGGCAGGATGCCCGCGTCGACGTAGTTGCGGATCTGCTGCGTCGAGATTCCGGCCGAGCGTGCCAGGTCGATCGGGCGCAGCGGTGTCTCGGGGCTGCTCGTGGGGCGGCTCATGGGGAGACTCTATCCGGATGATGTTCACAGCGAGTTGAGGGTTTTCCGCCCCCATTTCCCGCCGAGCTGGGCCGTGATGGCGAAAAGTCTCTACGTGGCACTTCAATGAAACACTTGAAGGCATGGATGTCAGTGACAGGGACGACGTACGGCACCACCATGCCGCGGACGGCCACGATGTGATTCAGGTCCGAGGGGCCAGGGAGAACAATCTGCGGGAGGTCTCTCTCGACATACCCAAGCGGCGGCTCACCGTCTTCACCGGAGTCTCCGGATCCGGCAAGTCCTCGCTCGTCTTCGACACGGTCGCCGCGGAGTCACAGCGGCTGATCAACGAGACCTACACGGCCTTCGTCCAGAACTTCATGCCGACGCTCGGCCGCCCGGATGTCGACGCGCTGCGCAACCTCAGCGCGGCGATCATCGTCGACCAGGAGCGGATGGGCGCCAACTCCCGCTCCACCGTGGGGACCGCCACCGACGCCCACACCATGCTGCGGATCCTGTTCAGCCGGATCGGCACCCCGTATGTGGGGCCGCCGCTCGCCTTCAGCTTCAACACGGCCGAGGGCATGTGCCCGCGGTGTGAGGGACTGGGCCGGGTGTCGGAGATCGACGTCGGCCAACTGGTCGACCGGGAGCGGTCGTTGAACGAGGGGGCGATCACCGTCCCCGGATTCGGGGTGGACACGTGGTACTGGCAGCTCTTTGCGCACTCCGGCCTTTTCGACCCCGATGCCCGGCTGAGGGACTACACCCCCGAGCAGTGGGAGGACTTCCTGCACAAGCCAGCGACCAAGATCAAGGTGGGCAAGAACAACCTGACCTACGAGGGGCTGGTCACCAAGGTCCGGCGGCTGTACCTGGCCAAGGACCGGGAGGCGATGCAGCCCCAGGTGCGCGCGTTCGCGGACCGGGCGGTCGCGCTCGCCCGCTGCCCCGACTGTGACGGCTCCCGGCTGAACGAGGCCGCCCGGTCCTGCACGGTCGAAGGACGCACCCTCGCGGAGTGCTCGGCGATGCAGATCAGCGACCTGGCCGCGTTCGTCCGGGGCATCCGGGACGACACGGTCGGGCCGGTCCTGGAAGCCCTCCGCGACACGCTGGATTCGCTGGTGGAGATCGGCCTCGGGTATCTGAGCCTGGACCGGGAGTCCGGCACGCTCTCCGGTGGCGAGGCGCAGCGCGTGCGGATGGTCCGCCACCTCGGTTCGAGTCTGTCGGATGTGACGTACGTCTTCGACGAGCCCACCGTGGGCTTGCATCCGCATGACATCCGGCGCATGAACACCCTGCTGCTCCAGCTGCGCGACAAGGGCAACACGGTGCTGGTGGTGGAGCACAAGCCGGAGACGATCGGGATCGCCGACCATGTGGTGGACCTGGGCCCCGGCGCCGGTGCGGCGGGCGGGCGGATCGTCTACGCGGGCGATCTGACCGGGCTGCGAGCGTCCGGCACCCTGACGGGCGACTACCTCGGCCACCGGGTGAGCCTGCGCGACAAGGTGCGTGAGCCCCGCGGCCGGCTGCCGATCACCGGCGCCCGGCTGCACAATCTGCGGGACGTCAGCGTGGACATCCCCCTCGGGGTGCTCACCGTCGTCACCGGCGTCGCCGGGTCCGGCAAGAGTTCCCTGATCCATGGCTCGCTCGGCGGACGGGACGGGGTGATCGTCGCCGATCAGTCGGCGATCCGCGGCTCGCGCCGCAGCAACCCGGCCACCTATACGGGGCTGCTGGACCCGATCCGGTCGGCGTTCGCGAAGGCCAACGGGGTGAAGCCGGGGCTGTTCAGCGCCAACTCGGAGGGCGCGTGCCCCCGTTGCAAGGGCATCGGCCTGACCTACACCGATCTCGCGATGATGGCCGAGGTGGCGTCGGTGTGCGAGGAGTGCGAGGGCAGGCGGTTCAAGGCGGAGGTGCTGGCGTACCGGCTGCGCGGGCGCAGCATCGGCGAGGTGCTCGCCATGCCGGTGGCCGAGGCCCGGGAGTTCTTCACCACCGGCCAGCCACGGGTGATCCTCGACCGGCTGATGGCGGTGGGCCTCGGCTATCTGGGGCTCGGCCAGCCGCTCACCACCCTCTCGGGCGGTGAGCGGCAGCGGCTCAAGCTCGCCATCCACATGGCGAAGAACGGCACGACGTACGTGCTGGACGAGCCGACGACCGGGCTGCATCTGGCCGATGTGGACCAGCTGCTCGCGCTGCTCGACCGGCTGGTGGACGACGGCAACACGGTCGTCGTCATCGAGCACCACCAGGCGGTGATGGCTCACGCGGACTGGATCGTCGACATGGGCCCGGGGGCGGGCCATGACGGCGGCCGGGTGGTGTTCACCGGGACGCCCGCCGACCTGGTGGCCTCGGGTACGTCACTGACCGCCACGCATCTGCGGGAGTACGTCGGCGCGTAGGCGGGTGCGTCACCGGGGCGGTGGCGGGGGTGCGGGGGCGCCCGCGGGCGGGGCGATCTTCGGGTACGACGCGGTACGGCCCGGGGCGTCCGGCCCCGCCGCCTCCCCGGCCCCCGCTGCCGCGTCGTCCCTGGGCATCAGCGCGTCGCGGGCGGCGCCGGGGTCCCAGCCCGTGTCGACCACGCGCTTCTGCACCAGCACGGCGGCGCCCAGGACGGCCAGGCCGATGAGCAGGATGAGGGCGACACCCACCCCGCCACCGGCCTTGCCCGCGTTGCCCACGAGCGCGCCGAACCAGCCGAAGTCGGCGTCGCCGAAGGTGGTGTTCTGCTCCCCGAACGCGCCGAGCACCTTGAGCAGCAGGGCGGGCAGGAAGGTGATGAGCACACCGTTGAGGAACGCGCCCACGGCGGCGCCGCGCCGGCCGCCGGTGGCGTTGCCGTAGACGCCCGCCGCGCCGCCGGTGAAGAAGTGCGGCACCAGGCCCGGCAGGACCAGCGCGAGACCGAACGCCGGGTTGAACACCCAGGTGAGCAGGGCGAGGCTGACCAGGCCGCCGGTGAAGCTGGAGAGGAAGCCGATGAGCACGGCGTTCTGCGCGTACGGGAAGACGATCGGCGCGTCCAGCGCGGGCAGCGCCCCCGGCACGACCTTGCTCGCGATGCCCTGGAAGGCGGGCACGAGTTCGCCGAGGATCGTCCGCACCCCGAAGAGGATGACCGCGACCGCGATGCCGAACTGGAGGCCCTGCATCACCGACTGCATCACATAGTTGCCGGTGTCGGTGGCCGCGGTCGTGGCCCCGGTGCCGGTGGCGAACGCCTTGAAGGCCGTCCGCTCGCCCGCCTTGAGGAGGAAGAGCACCGCCATCACCACATAGATGACCAGCATGGACAGGGCCGTGGCCACCATCGAGTCGCGCAGGAAGCGCAGGCCCTCGGGGAGCTTCATCTCCTCGGTGCTGCGGCTGCGCTTGCCGACCACCTTCCCGGCCGCGCCCGCCACCACGTAACCGGCCGTGCCGAAGTGGCCGATGGCGACGGTGTCGCTCCCCGTGACCCGCTTGGTCCAGGGGTGGGCGAAGGCGGGCATGGCCACCAGCATGATGCCGAGCAGCACAGCGCCGACCGCTACCACGACGACGGTGGACTGACCGGCGCCCGCCAGCACCACGGTCAGCAGCGTGGCCATGAACAGCATGTGGTGTCCGGTCAGGAACACATAGCGCAGCGGGGTGAACCGGGCCAGCAGCAGGCTGACCACGAAGCCCAGGATCATCAGCCAGGCGACGCGCGACCCGAACTGCGCCTGGGCGATGCCGACGATGGCCTCGTTCGTCGGGATGACGCCGTGCGCTCCCGTGACGCCCTGGATCATCGTGCCCAGTGGGGCGAGGGAGTTGGTGACCAACCCCGCGCCCGCTCCGATGAGCAGAAAGCCGAGGGTCGCCTTGATGGCACCGCCGATGATCTGCCCGGCGGTCTTCTTCATCGCGATGAGTCCGACGGCGGTGATGATGCCGATCAGATACGCGGGTTCGCTCAGGATCTCGTTCACGAGAAACTTCGCGGGAGTTACCAGCCAGCCCATGATGTACTTCTGTTCCCGTCGTCAGACGTCGTACGTGTCCCGGAGCACCGCGTCGATCTCGGCGGTGCTCGTGAAGTCCTGAACCACCTTCACCGGCCGTCCCACATCGCCCAGGGTCCTGGCGATCTCACGGGAGGTGAGCAGGGCGACGGCCTCGGACGCCTTGCCCTTCGCGGAGATGGTGTCGGTGGCTTCCACGGTGACGTACGCCGACCACCCCCAGCGGTCGAGGACCTGCTCCAGGGTGTTCTTGAGGAAGAGGCTCGTGCCCACGCCGTTGCCGCACACCGTGAGGATCTTGTGCAGGGACGGCCCGGCCGCGCGCGGCTTCGCGGCGGCGGGGCCCGGCTGTTCGTCGTCGCCGCTCAGCACGGCGCGCAGCGCCTCGGGGGTGGGCGCCGCGGCGAG
>NZ_RIBZ01000734.1:0-8511 GCF_003721215.1 Streptomyces botrytidirepellens | reverse complement strand
GCCGGTGGCCCCGGCGCCCTGGTCCGGCTGCACCGCATGCTGGGCCCGCACCGCCGCCCGCACCCCGCCCTCCGGCTCGCGGTGGCCACGGGCGCCGTGGCCCTCCCCCTGCTGCCCGTGGTGGTGGGCTGCGCCCCGGGGATGATGTAGTCACCCCCGGGGCACCGCGGCTCAGAGCCGTCAGAGCCGGTCGAGGATCTTCCGCAGGGTGGTCACCTCGGCCGACTGGTTCTTGATCACGTCACCGGCGAGCTTCTTGGCGGTGGCGTTGCGGCCCTTCTTCTGCTCGTCCTCGGCCATGGTGATCGCGCCCTTGTGGTGGTCGATCATCATCTGCGCGAAGGCGCGGTCGAAGGCGGCACCCTTGGCGGCCTCCAGCCGGTCCATGTCCTTCTGGGACATCATGCCGTCCATGCCACCCGAGCCGTGGTCCATGCCGCCTGATCCGTGATCCATGCCGGGCATGCTGTCCTTGCCGCCCGAGGAGGGCGAGACCGGCTTGCCCCAGGACTTCAGCCAGGACTTCATGGTCCTGATCTCGGGGTCCTGGGCCTTTTCGATCTTCCCGGCCAGGGAGGTGATCTGCTTGTCCCCGGCCCGGCCGTCGGCCAGCTTCGCCATCTCCAGCGCCTGCTGGTGGTGCGGGATCATCATCTGCGCGAACGAGACGTCCGCGTCGTTGAAACCACCCGGCGCCGGGGTGGCGGTGGCCTTCGCGGAGGCGGAGGAGTCCTTGCTCCCGTGGTCCATGCCCTTCATGTCGTCGTTGCCACCGCAGGCGGTGAGCAGCAGCCCACCCGTGGCGACGATGCCCACCAGCGCCAGGCGGCGGTGTCGGTAGTTGATCATGCCGATGTACCTCATGTCGTGTGTGATGTCGGTGTTCTGCGGGGTGGCGGCGGTACGGCCTATATCCGCAGGACCGACAGCGTCGTGAGGTCGGGTCTCGGCGAGGGAGGGACGGGCCGCGGGACGGCGGCCACCGGTGCGGAGCGGGGCAGGGCCGGGCCACGGCGCCGCACAAAGGCGGCCCGCAGCACGGCCGTGAGCACCCATGTACCGAGCACCGCCACGCACAGCGAAGCCATGTCCATCCCGGCCATGGGCGCGGACTGAGTGTCGTGCGAGGTCATGGCGGGCCGCTCGGCTCGCACCTCGCCCCCCGTCGCCTGGTGCATCCCACCGGAGACGTGTGCGGAGGCATGTACGGCAGCGCCCGGGCCGCCGTCGGGGTGGCCCATGGAGTGCATCATCAGCACACCGAGCGCGAGCAGGACGACGAACAGGAGGCGGCGCAGGACACCGCCCGCTCGTACGCGTCCGCTCGTGCGCATGCCGTCCCCTTCCGACGATGACGATGACGGGTAGCCCGTCGCGCTCACCTTACTGCTAAGGCAATTAGTACACGAAGGGGCCCCCGTCAGCCGCCGTGGGCGGGGGCCGGGCGGGTCAGCCCTCCCGCCAGTCCAGCTTGATCAGCATGTTCTTCGCCTCTTCGGCCACCTCGGTGTCGGCGACCACGTCATAGCGCGCGGCCACGATCTGGCTCCGGGAGGAGAAATCGTGGCGCCCACCGGTCAGGGCATGTCCGACGAAGCCCGCGATGGCACCGAAGGCCGCGCCGTAGAGGATGCCGCTCAGGATCAGCACCAACACGCTGTGGGGCCCCTGGGCGAACACCGACAGCAGCAACCCGATCAGCAGACCGAACCAGGCGCCGGTACCCAGTCCGGCGAGCGCGGCGCGGCCGCGGGTGAGGCGCCCGAGCACCGTCTCGACCATGCGCAGGTCGGAGCCGATGATCGCGATGTGCTCGACGGGGAACTTGTTGTCGGACAGGAAGTCGACCGCGCGCTGGGCGGCGGCGTAGTTCGCGTACGAGCCGACGACCGGACGGTCGACCACCGCCGACGGCAGTTGCTGGGTCATCGCAGAACTCCCTCCGCGGCGCATTGATAGCGCCATCGAGGATGAAACGCTTGAAAATGCGGACATATTCTTACTAGAGACACTGACCCCGAGGGCCGGGCCAGTCCGTCCGGGCCTCGATCCGGGCCTCGCAGAGCGCAGGTGATCGCGTGGGTGTAGACGATCGGCACCCGGCACAGGACCACGCCCCGACACAGGACCGTGCCCAGGCGCAGCAGCACGCCACGACCCGGGAGGCGGAGCGGGCCCGGCTGCGGCTGCTCGAAGCCGCGAGCGCAGGTCTCGGCGACGCGGAGCTGCTGCGGCTGGCGCTCGACCATCTGGTGTCCGGGCTTCAGGGCCTGGGCGGCATGGCACATCTGCGCAGGCCGGACGGGCTGGGGCTGCGGCTGGTGGCCACCAGCGGCATCAGCGGTCCGCTGCTCAGGGCGTGGCAGGACATCGAGTGGGGCGAGTCGGTCGCTCCGATGACCGCCTTCCACGACGGCGCCGCCCTCTGGGCCGCCGACCCGGCCGAGCGCGGCCCCCTCGCCCGGAGCATCCCGCCCGGGGTGTGCATGGCGGCCTTCCCGGTGCCGATGAACGGCAGGCCGCCGCTTGCGGTGCTGTCGGTGCTGACGTCCGCACCGCGGGCGGGCGACGCGGCCCAGCGCGATCTGGCCCGTACGGTCACCGGCTGGCTGGCCGGGCGGCTGCGGCTGCTGGGGACTGCCACTGCGGACGCCGACCGCGACCGGGTCCGGCAGCCGGAGGAGCAGCGGTCCGGCCCCTGGGTGCAGCGGGCGCTGCACACGGCGCGGATCGGCGCCTGGGAGTGGGATCTCCGCGGCGCCACCCTGACCTGCGACGACCAGGCGCAGGCACTGCTGGGGTTCGAGCCCGGCAGCTTCGACGGCCAGGTCAACACCTGGCTGGGCGCCATCCACCCCGAGGACATGCCCTGGGTGCAGGCGGTCTCCACCGCGGAGGCGCTGCGCGGCCGCAGCGAGTACAGCGTCGAGTACCGGGTGCGGCAGCCCGACGGGGCGTACCGCTGGGTGCAGGCGCGCGGGACCGTGGCCGCCCGGACGGACGGTGTTCCGGCCCGGGTCGTCGGCACGCTGTGGGACATCACCGAGACCCGCCGCTCCCGGGACGCCTTCAGCCGCGCCCTGCGGTACATGGGCGACGGGTTCCTGGTGGTCGACGAGGACGGGCGGATCACGTTCGGCAACATCGAGGCCGAGCGTTTCCTCGGGGCCTCCGGGGAACTGCGGGGCCAGGTGCTGTGGGACCTTCCGCGGGCGCGGGCGATCGGTGTGGAGCCGCGGTTCCGGCGGGCGGCGGCGGCGCGGGCGCCCATCGACTTCCATGCCCGCTGGCCGCGCAGCAACCGCTGGTACCACGTCCGGCTGGTCCCGGTGCCCGACGGGATGACGGTGCACATCACGGATGTCACCGACCGCCGGGCGCTGGACGCCGAGCGCTCGGCCGCAGCGCACGCCGCCACCGAGCGCGCCACCCGGATCGCCGAGCTGACCAGTGCCTTCGCCGAGGCGCTGACCACGCAGGACGTGGTGAGGGCGGTCGCGGACCGGGTGCTGCCGCCGTTCGGGGCGACCGGGCTGATCTGCCAGCTCATCGAGGACAAGCGGCTGCGGGTGGTGGGTGCCACCGGCTACTCGGACGCGTTTCTGAGCTTCCTCGACAACATCCCCGTGCCGCCGGAGGCCCCTCTCCACACGCCCGTCGTCCAGATCCTCGGCTCCCGCACCCCGCTGTTCATCTCCTCGCCCGAGGACTACGCGAAGCGTTTCCCGGAGGTGGTCGGCTATCTGCCGCTGAGCGCGAAGAAGGCGTGGGCGTTCCTCCCGCTGGTGGCCTCGGACCACCGGGCCGGCTACTGCGTCGTCTCGTTCGACCGGCCGCGCCACTTCAGCGACGAGGAACGCACGCTGCTCACCGCGATCAGCGGGCTGGTCGCCCAGGCGCTGGAGCGGGCCCGGCTGTACGACGCCGAGCACACCCGCGCCCAGGAGCTCCAGCGCGGGCTGCTTCCCCGTACCCTGCCCGCGCTGCCCGCCGTCACGGCCGCCGCGCGCTATCTGCCGGCCGGGGAGGGCATGGAGGTGGGCGGCGACTGGTACGACCTGATCCCGCTGTCCGGGGAGCGGGTGGCGCTGGTCATCGGCGACGTGATGGGCCACGGGCTGTCCGAGGCGGCCACCATGGGGCGGCTGCGCACCGCCGTGCACACGCTGGCCGATCTGGAGCTGCCGCCGGATGAACTGCTGACCCATCTCAACGATCTGGTGGGCGCGCTCGGCGACGACTTCTACGCCACGTGTCTGTACGCCATCTACGATCCGACCACCAGCGTGTGCGCCTTCGCGTGCGCGGGGCATCCGCCGCCCGCCATCATCCACCCCGACGGCACGGTGCACTCCCCCGGCTTCTCCCCCGACCCACCGCTCGGCGCCGCGACCCCGCCGTTCGAGACGATCGAGGTGCAGCTGCCGGAGGACAGCATCCTGGTGCTGTGCACGGACGGGCTGATCGAGTCCGCGACCCGTGACATCGACCGCGGCATGGCGTACCTCTCGCGCATCCTGGCCGACGCGCTGGCCAGGACGCCGGATCTGCTTCCGCGTCCGAGCTCCACCGGTGACGGCGGTTCGGCGGTGGACGAGGGCGACGGACGTGTCCTCGGCCAGCTCGACCGGCTGTGCGACACCCTCGTCGCCACGCTGCTGCCCGAGCAGTCGCGCACCCAGGACGATGCGGCGCTGCTGGTGGCCCGGACGCATTCGATGGCCGCGGACGACATCGCGTCCTGGCGGCTGCCCGATGCGCCGATCGCCGCCGGGGAGGCCCGCCACCACGTCCGGGACCAGCTCGGCGCCTGGCAGCTGGACGAACTGGCCATGACCACCGAGCTGCTGGTCAGCGAGCTGGTCGGCAATGTGGTCCGGCATGCCAAGGGCCCCATCAGGCTGCGCCTGCTGCGCAGCCGCAGCCTGATCTGCGAGGTGTCGGACGGCAGCCCCACCACGCCGCGGATCCGCCGGGCCTCGGACACCGACGAGGGCGGGCGGGGCCTCCAGCTGGTGTCCGCGCTCTCCCACCGCTGGGGCACCCGCTTCACCCCGACGGGCAAGTGCATCTGGGCGGAGCAGCCGCTGCCCGCGGGCTGATCGCTCAGGCGCCCGGGCGGCCGGACACCTCACCGGCCAGCGCCTCGATGTCCGCGGCGGTCGCCCGGTCCGGGTCGCCCACGGTCATCCGGGAGGTTCCGGCGGGCAGCCCGCGGGCCGTCTGGGCGTGCTTGATCCGGCCGATGCTGGGGCCGAGGAGACCGACCGTGCGGTCCACCAGGTCCTGGAGCGCGGCGAGCCGGGCCGGGTCGGTGGTGTCGTCGCGCAGCGCCGCGGCCAGGTCGAGGAAGGGTTCGGGGAAGGCGGCCGAGCAGCCGGAGACCACTCCGGCGCCACCGGCGGCCAGGACGTCGGCGAGCCGCTGGTCGTTGCCCGAGTAGACCTCGAACTCCTCGGGGAGTTCGGCGCGGTACGCGGCCACCTCGGTGGAGGGGGTTCCGCTCAGCTTGACACCGGCCAGCCCGCACGAGGCGGCCACCTTGCCGAACTCCACCGGGTCGACCGTCAGGCCGCTGCGCTCGGGGAAGAGGTACGCGTACAGCTGGGCGTCCGGGGCGGCGAGCCGGATGCGGCTGAAGTACGCCTCCAGCTCGTCCGCGTTCGCGGGCAGGTAGTACGGGGTGAGCGCGGCGATGCGGCGGGCACCGGCCGCCACGGCGGCCCGGGTGAGCCGGACGGCGGTGTGCGCGTCGGCGGCGCCGATGTGCGCGATCACGCCGTCGGTGCCCGCCTCCTGCAACGCGGTCTCGATCAGCAGCAGCCGTTCGCCCTCGCTCAGCGCGGGGAACTCTCCGGTGGTCCCGGCCACGAGCAGCTGTCCGGTGGTGCGGGCGGCAAAGCCGTACTGGGCGCGTGCCGCGTCCAGGTCGAGATCGCCACTCGGGGTGAACGGCGTGGTGAGCGCGGTGACGACGGTGCGCTGACGGTCCATGTGCGTGACTCCTCACTCGGAAAACCGTTATCCGTTTTCGGTTAACCGTTGACAGCGATCGTAACCGTGGCGAAAACTCATGCCACCCCCCAGGGCCCACAACATCACTCCAGGAGCCGCATGTGATGTCCGAACATCTCGTGACCCTGTACCACCTGAACGATCTCGGCGCCGACGAGCTGCGTCGGCTGCTGCCCGCCCATCCCGAGCTGCGCATCACCGAGATCGGGCCGGACGAGGACCCGCACGACCACCGGGACGCGCTCGCCGACGCGACGATCGTCCTCGCCCCGCTGGAGAAGGAGCGCCGCATCACCGCGGAGCTGCTCGACGGAATGCGGCGCTGCCGCCTCGTGCAGTCCGTGGCCGTCGGATTCGACGGCGTCGACCACCTCGCCGCCGCCGAGCGCTCCATACCGGTCGCGAACCTGCCCGGCTTCAACACCGACGCCGTGGCCGACTGGACGGTCGGCGCGCTGCTCTCCCTCCTGCGCCGCTACGCGGCGGGTCACGCGAAGATCGAAGGCGGTGGCTGGGGACCCGAGGGGCTGCGAGGGCGCGATCTGTCCGCGCTCACCGTCGGCATCGCCGGGTTCGGCAGCATCGGCCGCGCCGTCGCGCGCCGCCTCGACGGTTTCGGAAGCGACGTCCTGGTGCACGACCCGGTGCCCTCCGAGCCGGACCGTACGTATGTGGGCCTGGACGACCTCGCCTCACGCTCCGATGTGCTCACCCTGCACATGCCGCTGAACGAGGCCACCCGTGGTGTCGTCGGCGATGCCCTGCTGTCCCGGATGCCCCGGGGGAGTTATGTCCTCAACGCCGGACGTGGCGGTGTCCTGGACGAGGACGCGCTGGTCAAGGCCCTGGACTCGGGGCAGCTGGCGGGCGCCGCGCTCGATGTGTTCGCCGAGGAGCCGCTGCCCGCGGACTCCCCGCTGCGCGGCCGCTCCGATGTGCTGCTCACCCCGCACACCGCCGGGGTCACGGTCGAGGCGTACCACGCGATCCGGGCACGGCTCGTCGAGAGCGTGGACCGGGTGCTGTCGGGCGAGGCCCCGCGGAACGTGGTCAACGGCGTCATCAGCAACAGCGGCGGCGTCCGGCCACCGGCGGGGGTGTGAGGGCGATGGCTCTCGGCAAGACCTCCGCTCAGGCCCCGGTCACCGCTCCGAAGAGACACGGCGGACGCGTGGGCAAGGTCCGCTTCGTCGTTCTCGGGCTGCTGTTCGCGGGCATCACGATCAACTACATCGACCGCGCCACGCTCAGCGTCGCGCTGCCGCACATCACCGATGACCTCGGCCTGTCCGACAGCGTCGGCGGACTGCTGCTGTCGGCGTTCTTCTGGACGTACGCCTTCGGCCAGATGCCCGGCGGCTGGCTCGCCGACAAGGTCGGCCCGCGCATCATGCTCGCGGTCGCGAGCCTGTGGTGGGGGCTGGCCACCGCGGCCATGGGCATGGCCCGTGGCGTGGCGTCACTGGTGGGGCTGCGCGCCCTGCTCGGCCTCGGCGAGGCACCCAGCTTCCCCTCCAGCGCCAAGGTGGTCTCGCGCTGGTTCCCGGCCTCCGAGCGCAGCTTCGCCTCGGCCACCTTCAACAACGGCAACGCGGTCGGCGGCGCCCTGTCCATCCCGCTGGTCACGCTGGTGGTCACCGGCCTCGGCTGGCGCTGGGCGTTCGCCATCGCGGGCGGTCTCGGTGTGCTGTGGGCGCTGGGCTGGTGGCTCTACTACCGCGACCCGAAGGAGCACCGGAGCCTCGGCGCCGCGGAGCGGGAGTACATCGAGTCGGGGCAGGAGAAGGAGACGGCCGAGGAGGCCGCGGCGAGCGCCCGGATCGGCTGGCGGGACCTGTTCCGCTTCCGGATGATCTGGGCGATGATGCTCGGCTTCTTCTGCGTCAACTTCGTCGCCTACTTCTTCATCACCTGGTTCCCGACCTATCTGGTGGACGAATACCACCTCGACGCGCTGTCGTTCGGGTTCCTCGGCATGATTCCCGGCATCGCGTCCATGCTGGGCGGCTGGTCCGGCGGGCTGTTCTCCGACTGGCTGGTGCGGCGCGGCACCGAGCGCACGAAGGCGCGGAAGATCCCGCTGGTCGGCGGGCTGCTGGGCACCTCGGTGATCGCACTCGCGGTCATCTCGCCGGGTGTCGGCACGGCGCTGACCGCGCTGTCCGTCTCCTACTTCTGCTCCACCTTCGCGGCGGCGAGCGTCTGGGCGCTGCCCGCCGACGTGGCCCCGACGGCCGCACACGTCGGCTCGATCGCCGGGATCCAGAACACGGCGGCCAACATCGCGGGCATCCTCTCCCCGCTGCTGCTCGGCGTGCTCAAGGGCATCACCCACTCGTTCATGCTGCCCCTGACGCTGGCGGGGTGTGTGGCCCTGCTCGGCGCCGCCACCTACGCGTTCCTGCTGCCGAAGGTCGAGCGGCTGAAGATGGCGGGGTGACAAGGGAGTCGGAGTGACGGGGCCGGGGAGCCCCCGCCGCGCCGGGAATCGGCGCG
>NZ_RIBZ01000730.1:0-8404 GCF_003721215.1 Streptomyces botrytidirepellens | reverse complement strand
GGGCCGTGCCAGGCCCCGCCCACCCGGCGGCGCGGGCGCGGCGGCGGGCGCCCCGGGCGTACGCCGCTCGATGCACCACACCCCGAACCGTACGAACGCGGCGACCGCCAGGCCCATGGGCACCGCGACGGCCAGCACGGGCAGTTCCCGCGGCCCCGCCTCCAGGAACTGCGCCGCGAAGAACATCATGAACGCGAAGATGCCGAGCGCGTTGCCGCGCGGCCCCCACCGCCGGGCCGCGACACCGCAGAAGACCACCGCGAGGAAGGCGGCGTCGCGGCCGAGCGGAATCCGGTGCAGTGCGACGGCCAGCGCCAGCACCGGGAGGCCGACGGCCGGGAGCAGGGCGGTGGTGACGGCCTGGCGCCGGGGCGTCGGGTCCGCCACGGTGAACAGCGCGAGGAGCGCCGCGAGCCCGCCCACGACCGCGGCGGACAGCGGCAGCCCGGCCCACGCCACCGCGGCGACCGCCGAGCCGACGCCGAGCACGGCCCGCGCCGAGATCCGCAGCCGCCGCAGCCCCGGGTCCGGAGCCGCGAACATGGTCACGCACGGCCTCACCGCCGTCTGAAACTCCCGCAGCACCCCTGTGACCTGTCCCTTTCACGTCCGACGTCCGGGCATGACAAAGGCGCTGCGGGGACCCGGATGCGGCTTCCTTGCCGTCCGGCGCAGCCCAGCGCAACGCCATCTGCTCCCAAGAGAAGCACCCCGCCGCCATCGGCTCAAGCGATCACCATTTCGCTGGGCCATTGGTACAGTCGTCCGCCCGGGAAACCGACCACGAGGGAGCCGATGGCCCATGCCCGCACCGGTGGACGCGGTGGACGCGCTCGACGCGAAGATCCTGCGGCTGCTGCTGGAGCAGCCGCGCACCAGCGTGCGCGAGTACGCCCGGATCCTGGGCGTCGCGCGCGGCACCGTGCAGGCACGGCTGGACCGGCTGGAGCGGGACGGCGTGATCACCGGCTACGGGCCGTCGCTCTCCCCCGCCGCCCTCGGCCACCCGGTGCTGGCCTTCGTGCACATCGAGGTCACCCAGGGGCATCTGGACGACGTGGGCGACGCGCTGGCCACCGTCCCGGAGATCATCGAGGTGTTCTCGACCACCGGCGCGGGTGATCTGCTGACCCGGGTCGTGGCGCGGGACAACGAGCATCTGGAGGACGTCGTGCAGCGGGTGATCCGGCTGCCGGGGGTGGTCCGCACCCGCACCGAGATGGTGCTCAGGGAGCGGGTGCGCCATCGGATGCTGCCGCTGGTCGACGCCGTGGGGCAGACCGCGGGAACCCGCCGTCGGCCTTGATCACGTACTTGGCATGCTGGTCCGTATGAGCATCCGGCGAACCCCTTCCGTGATCTTCGACCTCGACGGCACGCTCGTGGACAGCGAGCCCAACTACTACGAGGCGGGCCGGCGCACCCTCGCGCAGTACGGCGTCACCGGCTTCAGCTGGGAGGAGCACACCCAGTTCATCGGGATCGGCACCCGCGAGACCCTGGAGACCCTGCGCGCGCGGTACGCGCTCGACGCGCCGGTGGACGAGCTGCTCGCCGTCAAGAACGGCCACTACCTGGAACTGGTCCGCACCTCCACCACCGTCTTCCCCGAGATGCGGGCGTTCGCCGAGCTGCTGCACTCCGCCGGGCATCCGATCGCCGTCGCGTCCGGCTCCTCCCGGCCCGCGATAGAGGCGGCGCTGACCGCCACCGGTCTGGACGCGCTGCTGCCGCTCTACGTCTCCGCCGAGGACATCGGGCGCGGCAAGCCCGAGCCGGACGTCTTCCTGGCGGCCGCGCGACTGCTGGCCACCGATCCGGCCGACTGTGTGGTGATCGAGGACGCCGGGCCGGGGGTGGAGGCGGCGCGGCGGGCCGGGATGCGCTGCGTCGCCGTCCCGTACGACGAGCACGCCGCCGGGGGCGGATCGGCGTACGACCACGCCGGGCTGATCTTCCGGGGCGGGCAGCGGGAGTTCGACGCGCGGGCGGCCTACGACTGGGTGACGTCCGCCAGTTGATGTCCGCCAGCTCAGTTGATGTCCGCCAGCTGAGACCCGACACATCATCATTTCTCGCCCGGTGAGAGGATGCCAGCGCCCATCCATCATCTGAGGAGAGCGAGGGCGTATGGGAAGACATGGGGGTAACGCGGTCCGCCGCTGGGGAGCGGCGGTCATCGCGTCCACGGCGGCACTGGCGGTCGCCGCACCGGTGGCGAGCGCGCAGGCGGCACCCGCTGCCGCACCGGCCGCACGGGCCGCCGCCGGCCCGTCCGGCATCGCCGCCAAGGGCGCCTACCTGCTCGACAACAGCGCGAACAAGAAGCTGTGGAGCAAGAGTCCGGACACCAAGCGCCAGATGGCGAGCATCACCAAGCTCATGACGGCCGTCGTGGTGCTCGACACCCGTGGGGTGAACCTCAACAAGAAGGTCACCGTCAAGAAGGCGTACCTGGACTACATCAGGACCAGTGGCGGCAGCGCCGCGGACCTGAAGCAGGGCGACAAGCTCACGGTCAAGCAGTTGCTGTACGGCATGCTGCTGCCGTCCGGCTGTGACGCCGCGATGGCCCTCGCCGACACCTTCGGCAGCGGGAGCACCACGGCGAAGCGCACCAAGTCGTTCATCTCCAAGATGAACAAGAAGGCGGACGCGCTGGGGATGACCAAGACCCAGTACGACTCCTTCGACGGCATCTCCACGCATGGCGCCAACTACACGACCGCCCGTGACCTGGCGAAGCTGGCGCGGCACGCGCTCGGCAACGCCACCCTGCGTACGGTGGTCAAGTCGGTCGGGACCGAGCAGAAGGCCCCGGCGGCCAACGGCCGGACCCGGACCTACTACTGGAACAGCAGCAACAAGCTGCTGGGCTCGTACGACGGCGCCATCGGCATCAAGACCGGTACCGGCACGGCCGCCGGCAAGTGCATCGTGTTCGCCGCCAAGCGGAACGGCCGGACGGTCGTCGGGGTGCTCCTCGGCGACAGCAAGCGGTACCCGGACGCGAAGAAGATGCTCGACTGGGCGTTCCACACCCGCACCACGGTGACGTGGCGCCAGCTTCCCGCGGGCACCCCGCAGGACTGATCACCCGCACCGCCCGGTGCCCCGGCCGGAATCCCTTCCGGCCGGGGCACCCGCGTCTCCGACGACGCTCAGGCGCGCGCGGCGAAGTCGCGCCAGGGCTTGCCCGCGACCGGCTCGGTGTCGACCCACAGGGACGTCACACAGTGCGGGCAGACGTAGGCGACGACGGTGAGCGCGTCGTGGACGCGGACGTCCCGGCCCAGGTCGTCCGCGCCGAGCGTCACCCGGCCCGCGAGCCCTTCCCAGCCGCCGGACAGGCTGCCGAGTCCGGCTCCGCAGTGGCGGCATGCGGCCGACGGCCCGTCGGGGCCGGGGAACGTGCTGAGGGCGCTGCCCCAGATCCCGGTGGGCTCTCCCGCCGCCGCGGGCGCCCCGGCGGCCGGGGCGGTCATGCGGGCCCGGCGGTCCTCGCGGATCCGCTCCCGGCGGGCCGCCGTCGCGGGCTCGTCCACGCCGCCGTCCGGGGTCAGGGCGACTCCGTACAGCCGGGCGGCCGTGTCCTGGGTCACCGCGTGGCGTTCGACGTCGGCGGCCACCCGGGCGGGGTCGCGCAGCAGCGGGTCGCCGTAGCCGCCGCCGTTCTGGACGGTGCACTCGAAGACGTCGCCGTGGGCGATGCGGGCCGCCGGGGAGACGCCGGGCAGCGTTTCATGGCTGCCGTCGAGTTCGGCGAGCCGGGTGATGGCCTGTCCGGACGCCAGCCGGTCCAGCGGGGCCGCGGAGGTGACCCGCTCGAAGCGGGCGCACGAGCCGGGCAGGCCGCCGAAGAGGCCGGTGCGGTTGGGCAGCGAGACGCCATGGGTGCCCAGGACGCCGGTCACCTCCGGGGTGTCGATCGGGGTGAGGGCGAACTGGATGCCGTTGCCGCCGCGGTAGGTGCCCGCGCCGCCGGAGTCGGGGACCTGACGGCGCCACAGGTACATCAGCGGGTGCCGCATCTCCTGCTGTTCGACGTCGGTCGCGCCGCCGCCGAGGATGACCATGGCGCCGCCCGCGTCCACGCCGTCGCGGAAGGAGAAGGCGGGCCCGCCCCACATCAGCGAGTCCATGTACATCGAGGCGAACGGCTGCCCGTGCTGGTCGGCGCCGCCGAACTGGCTCAGCTGCCAGGATCCGTCGCTCGGGCCGAAGGCGAAGCTCTCGTAACGCTCGGAGAAGCTCAGCATCTTGGCGATCGCGCCGCCCGCGGAGCAGGTCGCCGTCCAGTTGGCGCCCGCGGCGCCGCCGCTGACGGGCATCGGCTCGACGGCGGTGACGCACAGCCCGTCGGGCGCCTTGACCTCGACCGGGCGCATGATGCCGTGGTTCCAGGGGATCTCCGAGCCGAAGGTGCACAGCATGAGCGTGGCCACGGCGCCGAGCAGCCCGCCGCGGGTGGTCATGCCGTACGCGGGGCTCTGCGGGCTGGAGCCGGAGAAGTCGAAGACCAGCCGGTCGCCGGTCTTCTCCATCCGGCAGGGGACCTCCAGCAGTTCGATCCCCTGGTCGCCGTCGTTCCCCGACCCGTCCGGGCGGTCCAGGTACGAGGTGTGCTCGTACACCCCGTCCGGCAGCTCCTCCAGCATGGCCCGCAGATCGGCCTCGCTGTGGTCGAGGGTGCGTTCCATGGTGGTGCGCACCTGGTCGCTGCCGTAGCGGTCGCACAGCTCGTGGAAGCGGCGCTCGGCGACGCGCAGTCCGGCGAGGAAGGCGCGGAAGTCGTTGGCGACCGTGTTGGCCATGCGGGAGTTGGCGACGATGGTGTCCCACAGCTCCTGGTTGACCGTGCCCTTGCGGACGATCCGGCCCGGCGGGATCCGGATGCCCTCCTGGTACACGTCGGTGGCGGTGGTGCACCAGCTGCCCGGGTCCATGCCGCCGAGGTCGACCTGGTGGGCCATGCAGCCGAGCCAGGCGACCAGTTCGCCGTCCCGGAAGACCGGGCTACAGAACTGCACGTCGTTCTGGTGCATCGCGGCGATGTAGGGGTCGTTGATGATGAAGACGTCACCGGGTTCGATGTCCTCGTACCGGCGCTGGAACTCCTCGATCGCCATCGCCCCCGTGTAGACCGGGGTCAGCAGGTAGGTGCCGATGACGGCCATCTCGCCGGAGGCCGTGTAGATGCCGAAGTTGTAGTCGGTGGCGTGGACGACCGGGGAGCCGGAGACGTGCTCGACGGTGGTGGCGCCCTCGGCGTTGATGGACCAGAGCTTGTGCCGGATCACCTCGTGGGTGACGGGGTTGACGGGGTCGGCCGTCCCGTTCGCAGCCGTCCCGTTCGCGGCCGCGGTCGTGCGTGCGGCGGTGTTCATCGTTGCTCCTTGATCGGGGGCGCTGCTCACGGGCGGTTGTGGATGACGATGCCGCCGAGCCGGTCCACCACGGCCTCCTGGCCCGAGCCGATGACGACGGTGGTGTCCGGCAGTTCGACGATGGCCAGGCCGTCGATGCGCAAGCCCTCGTGGAGGTGCTCGGCGCGGTAGACGGCGGCGTCGGTCCACTCGCCGTCGCTGAACACCCGGCGGCTGCCCGGCCCGGCCACGGACCCGACGCCCTGGGGCAGGCGTCCGGTCTCGAGTTCGGCGCGGGGGACGGGGCTCGCGGCGACGACCCGGAAGGTGGTGATCTCCACCCCGGCCTCGGGGAACGCCGAGCCCTTGCCGAACCGGCCCTCGTAACTGTCGATGAACCGCGCGACCATGGCGTTCACGCCCTCGGCGGTGATCGGGCCGTCGTCGAAGGAGACGGTCAGCACATGGATCTGGGCCCGGAACCGGATCTCGACGGACCGGGTGAAGGTCACGGTCTCCCGGTCCGCACCGGCCTCGACGAGCCCGCGCGCGGCCTTGTCCTGAAGCTCGGTGAAGGCCGTCTCGATCTCGTCCGGCGGCAGGGCGTCCCCGTAGTCGGTGGTGCCGGGCGGCGCCTGGAGGGGCTTGGACAGCTCCTCGACCATGGTCAGGTCCGAGCTGCCGATGCCGAACGCCGAGTGGACGGAGGCGGTGAGCGGGACGACGATCTGCGGGCAGCCCAGTTCGGCGCCGTAGGAGAAGGCGTGCAGCGGTCCCGCGCCGCCGTACGCGAACACCGCGAAGTCGGCCGGGTCGTAGCCCTGTTCCACCGTCACCTGGCGCACCAGGTCGGCCATCCGGGCGTCCACGATGGTCTTGATGCCCTCCGCGGCCTGTTCGACGGTCAGACCGGTCGGCCGGGCGATGTGCTCCTCGATGGCGGCGCGGGCGCGCTCGACGTCGAGGGTGAGCCGCCCGCCGAGGAAGTTGTCCGGGTTGAGGTAGCCCAGCACCAGGTCCGCGTCGGCGACCGTGGGACGCTCGCCACCGCGCCCGTAACAGGCCGGTCCGGGGCGGGCGCCCGCGCTCTCGGGCCCGACGGTCAGCACCCCGCCCCGTACGGAGGCGATGGAACCGGCGCCGGCGCCGATCGCCCGCACCGCCACGGACGGCAGGGCGAGCCGGTCGCGGCCGATGAGGGTGGTGTTGGACATGACGGGACGCTCGTCCAGCACCAGCCCGACGTCGAAGCTGGTGCCGCCCATGTCGGTGGTGACGATGTTGCGGTGCTGGTCGCGGCTGCCCAGGTACTGGGAGGCCACCACCCCGCCGACCGGCCCGGACATCACGGCCGCGGCCGCGCGCTTCTCCGCCTCCGCGAAGGTCGCGAGCCCGCCGCCCGACTGCATGAGCAGCGGCCCGGTCCGCAGGCCCGCCGCGGCCAGGGTGGATTCGAAGCTGTCCAGCGACGCCCCCAGCAGCGGGCGCAGGCCCGCGTTGACCGCGGTGGTCAGGGTGCGCTCGTACTCCCCGATCCGCGGCAGGAATGCGCTCGACAGGGTGACGCTCGCCCCGGGCACCTCCTCGGCCACGATCTCCCCGACCCGGCGCTCATGCGCGTCGTTGGCGAAGGACCAGAGCAGCGAGACGGCGAACACCTCGGCCCCGGCGTCCCGCAGCCGCGCCACGGCGCGCCGCACGTCGTCCTCGTCCAGCGGACAGACGACCCGGCCCGCGTAGTCGACGCGCTCGGTGACCTCCTCGGTCAGCGAACGGGGCACGGCCGGGGGCTGTTTCACCAGCGTGCGGAACCGCTTGATCTCCTCTTCCTCGAGTCCGGTGCCCTTGAACCCGCGCATGGTCGTCAGGGTGTCCCCGAAGCCGCGGGTCTGGATCAGGCCGACCTTCTTGGTGCGGCCTTCGAGCAGGGCGTTGGTGGCGATGGTGGTGCCGTGGGCGAACGTCTCGACGTCCGCGAGCAGTTCGGCCAGGTCGACGCCGCGCTCCTCCGCGGCGTCGACCAGGGTGCCCAGCACCCCCTCGGCGGGGTTGTCGGGAACGGTGGAGGACTTGTACCTGCCGACCCGTCCGTTGTCATCGATCACGACGGTGTCGGTGAAGGTGCCACCGATGTCGGAAGCCACGTAGTACGAAGGCATCCGGGAAGGATCACTCCTCGGTTTTCAGCTGATGCACGACGTAACGAGCCTTTCCGTCACGCCGGATCACTGTCAACCGGAGATGATCTTCGTCGGCAGCACCGTGCAGGAGGCCGGGGCGTCACGCGGCCGCGTGGGCTCCGGCCCCCTCCTCACGGTGAATGGGCGTCCCCGAGCCGGTCAGCGGCACGCCCGTGCCGCCCCGCCGCGCCGCGACGATCTCCGCCGCGATCGACAGGGCGGTCTCCTCGGGCGTACGGGCGCCGAGGTCGAGGCCGATGGGCGAGCGCAGCCGGGCCAGTTCGCGGTCGGTGAGGCCGACCTCGCGGAGCCTGCGGGTACGGTCCTCGTGGGTGCGGCGCGAGCCCATCGCGCCGACGAACGCGACCGGCAGCCGCAGGGCCTCCTCCAGGAGCGGCACGTCGAACTTGGCGTCATGGGTGAGCACGCACAGCACCGTCCGGGCGTCGGTCTCCGTCTGCCGCAGATAGCGGTGCGGCCAGTCGACCACGATCTCGTCGGCCTCGGGGAAGCGGAGGCGGGTGGCGAAGACGGGGCGGGCGTCGCACACGGTCACGTGGTAGCCGAGGAACTTGCCCGTGCGCGCGAGTGCCGCGGCGAAGTCCACGGCGCCGAAGACGATCATCCGGGGCGGCGGCACGCTCGACTCGACGAACACCGTCAGATCGGGGTCCTCGGGCAGGGTGAACGCGCCGGTGCGGCCCTCGGCCAGCAGGGCGCCCGCCTCGTCCGCCGCCGTGCGGTCCCGCTCCGGGCGGCCGCCGAGGCCGCCTTCGTACGAGCCGTCGGGGCGGACGAACAGCGCCCGGCCGAGGAGTTCGGCCGGGCCCCGGGACACCCGGGCGACCGCGGCCGTCT
>NZ_RIBZ01000729.1:0-8375 GCF_003721215.1 Streptomyces botrytidirepellens | reverse complement strand
CGGCCGACGCCGCGGCCGGGGTCTGGACCGGGGTGGCGCCGCGCGGCTCGGCCGCGAGGCGGCCGCGGCCGCTGTCCCGGTGGGCCGGGTCGCGGACCTCGCCGACCAGCATCTCCAGCACGTCCTCCAGCGCGACCAGCCCCAGCACCTTGCCGGACGCGTCGGCCACGGCCGCCAGGTGCGAGGCCGCCCGCCGCATCGCGCTGAGCGCGTCGTCCAGCGGCAGTTCGGCGCGCAGGGTCTCGATCGGATGCCAGACCCGCTGGGGGACCGCCCGTTCGGGGGCCTCCAGGTCCAGGACGTCCTTCACGTGCACGTAGCCCATGAAGGCGCCTCCGGCGCCGCGCACCGGGAAGCGCGAGTAGCCGGTGCGCACCGTCAGCTCCTCGATCTGCCGGGGCGTGACCGAGGGGTCGACGGTGACCAGGCCCGCCGGGTCGAGGAGGACGTCGGTGACCGGGCGGCTGCCCAGCTCCAGGGCGTCGGCGAGCCGTTCGTGCTCCCCGTCGTCGAGGAGCCCGGCCTGCCGGGAGTCCTCGACCAGATGGGTCAGCTGCTCGCTCGTGAAGACGGCCTCGACCTCGTCCTTGGGCTCGACCCGGAAGAGCCGGAGCACCAGCCGGGAGCACGCACCCAGCATCGCGGTGACCGGACGGCACAGCCGAGCGAAGCCGACGAGGCCGGGGGCGAGCCACAGCGCGGTCTTCTCGGGCGCCGCCATGGCCAGGTTCTTCGGCACCATCTCGCCGATCACCAGGTGCAGGCAGACGACGACGGCGAGCGCGATGGCGTAGCCGAGCGGATGGACGAGCCCCGCGGGCAGGTGCACGACGTGGAAGACCGGCTCCAGCAGCTTGGCGACGGTCGGCTCGGCGACCGCGCCGAGGGTCAGCGAGCAGACGGTGATGCCGAACTGCGCGGCGGCCATCATCTGCGGCAGGCTCTCCAGCCCGGTGAGCACCGTACGGGCCCGCGCGGAGCCCTCGGCCGCCCGCGGTTCGATCTGGCTGCGGCGCACGGAGACCAGGGCGAACTCGGCGCCGACGAAGAATCCGTTGGCGAGGACCAGAAGAGCGGCGAAGAGGAGTTGGACGAGGCTCATCGCTCAGTTTCCTTCTCGGCTACAGCAGCTGCTACGGCAACGGCGCCGGTCGCGGAGCCGGCCCCGGCACTCGTACCCGCTGCGGTCCGGACGATCCGTACCCGCTCCGCCCGGTGGTGGCCGACCTGCCGGACGGCCAGCCTCCAGCCGGGCAGCTCGGCGGTGTCGCCGGGGGCGGGGATCCGGCCGAGCAGATCGGCGACCAGCCCGGCCACCGTCTCGAACGGCCCGTCGGGCACCTCGAGACCGATCCGGCGGAGGGTGTCGACGCGGCAGGCCCCGTCGGCGTCCCATGCGGGCCGGCCGTCCTCGGCGACGGTCTGGGCCAGGTCGGGCGTGTCGGCGGCCTCGTCGTCGTGTTCGTCGCGGACCTCGCCGACCAGCTCCTCGACGATGTCCTCCAGGGTGACGACACCGGCCGTGCCGCCGTATTCGTCGACGACCACGGCTATCGGCTGCTCGCTGCGCAGCCGCTCCAGCAGCGGCTGGACGGGCAGCGTCTCGGGGACGAGCACCGGAGGCTGGGCGATGGACCCGACGGGGGTGCGCAGCCGGTCGTCCGCGGGCACCGCGAGGGCGTCCTTGAGGTGGACCATGCCGATGACCTCGTCCAGGCGGTCGCGGTAGACCGGGAACCGGGAGAGTCCGGTGGCCCGGGTGAGGTTGAGCACGTCCACGGCGGTCGCCGTGGACTGGAGGGCGCTGACCCGCACCCGCGGGGTCATCACGTGCTGTGCCGTGAGGTCGGCGAGCGAGAG
This sequence comes from Streptomyces botrytidirepellens, assembly GCF_003721215.1. NCBI lineage: Bacteria > Bacillati > Actinomycetota > Actinomycetes > Kitasatosporales > Streptomycetaceae > Streptomyces > Streptomyces botrytidirepellens. The sequence goes on along the minus strand of NZ_RIBZ01000729.1, from coordinate 6,515 downwards.
GGTGCGGACGAACAGGTCCGCGGTGTCCTGCTCGATCGCCCCGGCCCGCGCCGAATGGCGGGCCAGCGAGACCAGCTCACCGGGGGTACGGGCGGACGCCAGCTCCTCGGTGGGCTCGACGCCCAGCATCCGCACCAGCCGGTTGGCGACCGTGTTGAGCAGGGCGATGACCGGCCGGAAGAAGTGGGCGAACGCGGACTGCGGGCCCGCGACGAAGCGCGCGACCTGGAGCGGCCGGGAGACCGCCCAGTTCTTGGGCACGAGTTCGCCGATCACCATCTGGACGGCGGAGGCCACGAGCATGCCGATGACGACGGCGACGCCGGAGACGGCGCCGTGCGGCAGCCCCACCGCGGACAGCGGCGCGGTCAGCAGATGGCCGAGCGCGGGCTCGGCGAGCATGCCGACCACCAGGGAGGTGATGGTGATGCCGAGCTGGGTGCCGGAGAGCTGGAAGGACAGCTCGCGCAGCGCCTCGACGACGGTACGGGCGCGCCGGTCGCCTTCTTCGGCGGCCCGCTCCGCGTCCGGCCGCTCGACCGTGACCAGGCCGAATTCGGCGGCCACGAAGAAGCCGTTGGCGAGGATGAGGACGAGTGCCGCGGCGAGCAGCAGGAGAGACAGGGTGACGCTCATGCCGCCGCCTCGGGGTCGGCGGCGGCGCAGGTACTACAGGACGATCCGTCCATCTCTGGAGGGAGTCACTCCTTGGGTCGCAGGGTGAGCCCGCCGGCTGCGCGCGGGGGTGCGGGCAGGTCGAGGCGGGGCGGGGCATCGTTCGGCCCCGGCAACAGAGTAAACAAGGATGGGCGGTTACGGGCAGGCCCCTCACGGGGTCAGGACGTGCCACCGCCCGTGCCGTGGTGTTCGGCGAGGACGCGCAGGGCCCGGGCGTCGTCGATGGCCCGCGCCTTCGCGACGCCCACCTGGATGCCCATCGCGGGCAGGCTGGTGCCGTCGGCGAGGTCCAGATGGACCCAGGCGTCGCCGGGCCGCAGGTTGACCCGCAGCACCTCGGCCCACTCCAGACGGCGGGTGGTGATGAGGTTGACCACGGTCACCCCGGCCTCGTCGGCCACCACCTTGGGGCGGCTGAACAGCGCGAGGCCCGCGAAGAACAGCAGCCCGGTCAGGATGAAGCTGGCCTGCTCGCCCGGGGAGAGGTTCTCCAGGAGCAGTCCGATCGCGGTGAGGACGACGACGAGGGCCGCGCCGACGGTCAGCAGGACGATCCGGGTGACGGTCGGCCGGAAGGTGACCGGAAGGGCGGGCGGCTGGGCGACGGCGGACACGTGTGTGGGGTCTCTCGTGAGAGGGAGGGGGAAGGTTACCGGGGTGGCTCAGAGGCGGCAGGCGTGGATGCCGGTGGTGAGGATCGCCCGCGCCCCCAGCTCGTACAGCTCGTCCATGATCCGCTGGGCGTCCTTGGAAGGGACCATCGAGCGGACCGCGACCCAGCCCTCGTGGTGCAGCGGGGAGACGGTGGGCGATTCGAGGCCGGGGGTGAGCGCCACGGCCCGCTCGACCTGCTCGACCCGGATGTCGTAGTCCATCATCACGTAGCGCCGGGCCACCAGGACGCCCTGCATCCGGCGGAGGAACTGGCGCACCTTGGGGTCGTCGGTGGGCGCGCCGGTACGGCGGATCACGACCGCCTCCGACTCCAGGATCGGCTCGCCGATGATGTCCAGACCGGCGTTGCGCAGGGTGGTGCCGGTCTCCACGACATCCGCGATGATCTCGGCGACGCCGAGCTGGATGGCGGTCTCCACGGCGCCGTCGAGGTGGACGACGGCGGCGTCCACCCCGTGGTCGGCGAGGTGCTTGGTGACCAGGCCGGAGAAGGAGGTGGCGACGGTCATCCCGCCGAACTCGCTCACGTCGGTGGCCGTGCCGGGCCGGGTGGCGTAGCGGAAGGTGGACCCGGCGAAGCCGAGCTGGAGGATCTCCTCGGCCTGGGAGCCGGAGTCGAGCAGCAGATCGCGGCCGGTGATGCCGATGTCGAGGCGGCCGGAGCCCACGTACACGGCGATGTCGCGGGGGCGCAGGAAGAAGAACTCGACGTCGTTGTCGGCGTCGACCAGGACGAGTTCCCTGCGGTCCTTGCGCTGCTTGTAGCCCGCCTCATGGAGCATCGCCGACGCAGGCTCGGACAGTGAACCCTTGTTGGGGACGGCGATGCGCAGCATGAGGGGTGATTCCTTCGTACGGGGGATGGGTGGTGAGCGGGGGTGGTTCAGAGGTGGGCGTAGACGTCGTCGAGGGTGAGTCCCTTGGCGACCATCATCACCTGGAGGTGGTACAGGAGCTGTGAGATCTCCTCGGCGGCCGCCGCGTCGCTCTCGTACTCGGCGGCCATCCACACCTCGGCGGCCTCCTCGACGACCTTCTTGCCGATCGCGTGCACGCCGGACTGGAGCAGCTCGGCGGTACGGGAAGTGGCGGGGTCGGCCGTGGCGGCCTTCTGCTGGAGCTCGGCGAAGAGCTCCTCGAACGTCTTCTTGGACATGGTGTGCGCCATCCTACTTGGGCCGGACGGCTCGACTTCGCGCAGGTCTACGCGACGGACCGCAGGGTGACGGCGGTGGCGACGGCGGCGGTGACCGCCTCGTGCCCCTTGTCCTCGCTGGAACCGGCGATTCCGGCGCGGTCCAGGGCCTGCTCCTCGGTGTCGCAGGTCAGCACGCCGAAGCCGACGGGGACGCCGGTGTCCACGCTGACCTGGGTGAGGCCCTGGGTGACGCCCTGGCACACATAGTCGAAGTGGGGCGTGCCGCCCCGGATCACGACGCCCAGCGCCACGACCGCGTCGTAGCCGCGGTCCGCGAGGGCCTTGGCGACGACCGGCAGCTCGAAGCTGCCGGGCACCCGCAGCACGGTCGGCTCGGCGATGCCCAGCTCGCCGAGGGCCCGCGTGGCGCCGTCGACCAGGCCGTCCATCACCTTCTCGTGCCACTGTGCGGCGATCACGGCCACACGCAGGTCCCCGCAGTTCTCCACGGACAGTTCGGGGGCACCCTTACCGCTCACGTCACTCCTCAGATCTTTCGTACGTACGGGTGGTTCTACTGGTTGCCGCAGGCGGACACGGGCTCCGGGGCGGCCGCCCGGCGGTCGCCCTCCAGCCAGGGCAGGTCGTGCCCCATCCGGTCCCGCTTGGTCCGCAGATAGCGCAGGTTGTGCTCCCCGGCCTGGACGGGCATCGGCTCCCGGCCGGTGACCCGCAGCCCGTGGCGGACCAGGGCGGTGGTCTTCTCGGGGTTGTTGGTCATCAGCCGCAGGGAGCGCACGCCCAGGTCGGCCAGGATCTCGGCGCCCGCCGCGTAGTCGCGCGCGTCGGCGGGCAGGCCCAGCTCCAGGTTGGCGTCCAGGGTGTCCCGGCCCAGCTCCTGGAGCTGGTACGCGCGCAGCTTGGACAGCAGCCCGATGCCGCGTCCCTCGTGGCCGCGCAGGTACAGCACCACGCCGCGGCCCTCGGCGGTCACCCGCTCCAGCGAGGCGTGCAGCTGGGGGCCGCAGTCGCAGCGCAGCGAGTGGAAGACGTCGCCGGTCAGGCATTCGGAGTGGACCCGGACCAGCACGTCCTCGCCGTCGCCGATGTCGCCCTGGACGAGCGCGATGTGCTCGACGCCGTCGGCGGTCGCGCGGTAGCCGTACGCCTGGAAGTCGCCGAAGGCGGTGGGCAGCCGGGTGGTGGCCTCGCGCCGCACGGCGGGCTCGGCGGCCTTGCGGTACGCGATCATGTCGGCGATCGAGATGATCGCGAGGTCGTGCTTGTGGGCGAAGGAGACCAGGTCGGGCAGGCGCAGCATCACGCCGTCCTCCCCCGCGATCTCGCAGATCACGGCCGCCGGGCGCAGTCCGGCCAGCCGGGCGAGGTCGACCCCGGCCTCGGTGTGGCCGTCGCGGGCGAGCACGCCGCCGGGGCGGGCCCGCAGCGGGAAGATGTGGCCGGGGCGCACGAGGTCGCCGGGGGTGGTGTCCGGGTCGGCCAGCAGACGCAGCGTGGTGGCGCGGTCCGCGGCGGAGATGCCGGTGCTGACGCCGTGTTCGGCGGTGGCGTCGACGGAGACGGTGAAGGCGGTCCCCATGGACTCCGTGTTGTCCTCGACCATCTGCGGCAGCCGCAGCCGGTCGAGGTCGTCGGCCTCCATGGGGGCGCAGATGAGCCCGCGGCACTCGTTCATCATGAAGGCGACGATCTCCGGGGTGATCGTCTCGGCGGCGGCGACGAGGTCGCCCTCGTTCTCCCGGTCCTCGTCGTCCACGACCACGACGGGGCGGCCCGCCGCGATGTCGGCGATCGCCCGCTCGACGGAGTCCAGCGCCAGTTCGTCGGGCGGCCACGCGCCCGCGGGGGCGTCGTCCTCGGCCACCGGTCGCGGCTGCGTCGTCACGTAGGCCTCGCTCATGACACTGACACTCCTTCCATTGCGGGGGTGGTCGCGCTCGGGGACGTCCGGGTGCCCGGCGACGTCCGGGTGTTCTCGGTACGGGAGCGCAGCCACCAGTCGCGCGCGCCCCACAGGACGAGCGCGAAGTAGATGACGTAGACGAGGCCGGAGAAGGCCAGTCCGCTGCTGAAGGCGAGCGGGACGCCGACCACGTCGACCAGCATCCACGCGAACCAGAACTCGATCAGGCCGCGGGCCTGGGCGACCATCGCGGCGAGGGTGCCGACGAAGATGTAGGCGTCGGGCCAGGGGTTCCAGGACAGTTGGGGGACCGCGGTGAACAGCGCGCCGACGGCGAGCGTGCCGACCGCGAGTCCGGTGAGGAGCGCCGCGCGCTCGCGGCCGGTGGCGAAGCGGACGGCGACCGCGCCGCCCTCGTCGCGGCGGCCGTGCCGCCACTGCCGCCAGCCCCAGGCGGCGACGCCGATGACCAGGAGCTGCTTGCCGACGCCGCCGCTGAGGTGGGCGGAGGCGTAGGCGGCGACCAGGATGACGCCGGAGGCGAGCTGGACGGGCCAGGTCCACAGGGAGCGGCGGCGGCCGAGGGCGAGGGCGGCCAGGCCGATGGTGTTGCCGATCGCGTCCGACCACAGGATGTGCTGGCCGAATATCTGCCCGGCTTCGGCGCCCAGCCAGTCGAGGGCGCTCATTCGATCGCCTTCTTGTCCTGGTCCGTGCCCCCGTGGGCGAGCAGGCGCTCGACGTACTTGGCGAGGACGTCCACTTCGAGGTTGACCGGGTCGCCCGGCTGCTTGACGCCGAGGGTGGTGAGGGCGAGCGTCGTCGGGATGAGGCTGACGGTGAAGTAGTCGGGGCCCGCGTCCACGACGGTCAGGCTGATGCCGTCGACCGTGATGGAGCCCTTCTCGACCACATAGCGGCCGAGTTCGGTCGGCAGCGAGATCTTGACGATCTCCCAGTGCTCGGACAGCTTGCGCTCGATGAGGGTGCCGGTGCCGTCCACATGGCCCTGGACCAGATGGCCGCCGAGCCGCCCGCCGAGCGCCATGGGGCGCTCCAGGTTGACGCGCGAGCCGACATCGAGCGCGCCGAGGCTGGAGCGGTCCAGGGTCTCGGCCATCACATCGGCGCTGAACCCGCCGTCCCCGGTGTCGACGACGGTGAGACAGACGCCGTTGACGGCGATGGAGTCGCCGTGCCGCGCACCTTCGGTGACGACGGGTCCGCGCACCTGGAAGCGGGACGCGTCGCCCAGGTTCTCGACGGCGACGATCTCACCCAGTTCTTCGACAATTCCGGTGAACACGTCAGTTCTCCTCGGCGAGGGTGGTGGTGGGTGCGACAGGGACGGCGGTGATGCGCAGATCGGGGCCGAGCCGGGTGACGTCGGCCGCATCCAGGCGCAACGCCCGCGTGATCGTGGTGATTCCGGCGTCGGCGAGGGCGGCGGGGCCCGCGCCGAGCAGGACGGGGGCGAGATAGCCGACGACCTTGTCGACGGCACCCGCGGCGAGGAACGCCCCGGCGAGGGTGGGCCCGCCCTCCAGCAGGACGGAGCGGACGCCGCGGCCGTGGAGGGCGGCGAGGAGCGCGGCGACGTCGAGCCCGCGCCCCGCTGCGGCGCGGGGCAGCCGCACGGTTTCCGTCCCGGCCGGGAGGTGCCCGGTGTCGGCGTCCTCGGCCACGGCGACGAGGGTGGGCGCGGCGTCGTCCAGGATGCGGGCGTCGGGCTTCAGCGCGGTCGCGTTGGTGTCGACGGCGACCCGCAGCGGCTGGGTGACGCCCTCCCGGTCGCGTACGGCGAGGTGGGGATCGTCGGCGCGCAGGGTGCCGGAGCCGACGACCACGGCGTCCGCCTCGGCGCGCAGCCGGTGCACATCGGCGCGGGCGGCGGCGGAGGTGATCCAGCGGCTGGTGCCGTCGGCCGCCGCGCTGCGGCCGTCGAGGGTGGCGGCGTACTTCCACAGCACGAAGGGGCGGCCGCGGCGCATCGCGGTCAGCCAGGCCTCGTTGACCGCCTCCGCCTCGTCGGCCAGCGGCCCGGCCGCGACGTCGATCCCGGCCGCGGCGAGGGTCGCGGCGCCGCCGCGCGCCTGGGCG
>NZ_RIBZ01000728.1:0-8282 GCF_003721215.1 Streptomyces botrytidirepellens | reverse complement strand
GGCCGCCGGGCCCGTTGCCGGGCCGGGCACGGCCCCGTCCGGCCGCCCGGTCACGGACCCGTCCTCATGCCCGACCACCGGCTGACCCCGCCGGGCCGCCGGGCCACGCCCGGCCTGCGAACCGACGCGCCGAACAGCGTGCAGCACGCAGCGCGCGCCTGCCCCCTGTTGGCGCGCAGCTCCGGCACGTGCGCGCCCGACCGCCGCGTGCCCGGCGGTCAGCCGTCACCTTCACCGCCCTCGGCCAGCACCGCCCGCACCCGCGTCAGGAAGGCGGCGACCGCCTCGGTCACCTCCTCCGCCGTCCAGTCCAGCGCGGGTGCGGCCACCGTGACCTCGGAGACGGCCAGACCGGGCGGCCCCGGCTCCGACCAGCGCCGGAACAGCGTCGTGCGGGTCTCCTCGGCCAGCCGTATCCCCGCCTCGTCCAGCACCCGCGCCGGATACGGCAGCCACACCTGGAACTGGTGGGTGTGCGGCACCTCCGGATGCACCCGGGACCAGGCCACCCCGCCCGCCGTGAACGCCTCGCGCATCGCCCGCGCCACGACCGCCGCATGGGCCACGTACGACGGCAGCCGCGGCAGTTCGCGGTCCAGACCGGCCAGGGCGGCGAGCGCCGTGGGCCATTGCTGGAACAGCTGACCGCCGTACCGGTGGCGCCATGCCGCCGCCTCCGCGATCAGCGTCTCCGGGCCCGCCAGCGCGGCCCCCGCGATGCCGCCGAGCGACTTGTAGAAGGACACGTACACCGTGTCCGCGAGGGCGGCGATCTCCGGGAGCCCGCGCCCGAAGTGCGTGGTGCTCTCCCACAGCCGGGCCCCGTCGAAGTGCACCACCGCCTCCCGCTCCCGGGCGGCCTCCACGACGGCGACCAGGTCGTCCCACTCCGGCAGCACGAAGCCCGCGTCGCGCAGCGGCAGTTCGAGGGCGAGCGTGCCGAAGGGCTCGTCCAGGTCGCGGATCTCGTCGGCGGTGGGCAGCCGTGGCTCGGTGGTCGGCCGCACCGCGCGCAGCCCGCTCACCGTCAGATACGCGTCCCGCTCGTGCACCTCCAGATGGGCCAGCGGATGGACGGCCACCACCGGGTTGCCGGTGCGCCCGGCCCAGGCCCGCAGCGCGACCTGCTGGGCCATGGTGCCGGTGGGGAAGAAGGCCGCGGCCTCCATGCCGAGCAGGTCGGCGACCCGCCGCTCCAGCCTTTCGACCACCCCGTCCCCGTACACGTCCACCCAGTCGTCGAGGGCGCCGTCGAGGTCCGGGGCGGCGGCGGTCAGCGCCGCCAGCCGCTCGCCGATCCGCAACTCCACCGGGCCCCGCACCAAGGTCCGCTCGGAGCCGTGCCAGGCCGCGAGTCTGCGCGCCCGCGCGGCCTGTTCCGCCCCCTCCAGCCCGTCCACCACGCCCACCTCATCCGGCACGTCCACCACATCCCCTTGTCCGCCATGCCCCGATGATGACGCACGGGCAGGCCACCCCCGGAGTTATCCACAGGCCGCGTCGCCCAGCGGCGTTGTCCAGCCGCGTTGTCCACAGGCGCGGGGACGCGCCCCGGCCCGGGCGGAGCACTCGCGTAGCATGGCGGGGAATCGTCCGGTACCCCCTGAGGACTGGAACGGAAGGCCGCAGTCGCGTGAACGCACATCCACTTCCCGAGCCGCGGGACCGCCCGGCCCGGCTGACCGTCGGCGTCGTCGGCGCCGGTCGCGTCGGCCCGGCGCTGGCCGCCTCGCTGCGGCTGGCCGGGCACCGGCCCGTCGCCGCCTCCGGCGTCTCCGACGCCTCCGTGAGCCGGGCGGCCGCCCTGCTCCCCGAGGTTCCGATCGTCCCGCCCGCCGAGGTGCTGGCGCGGGCCGAGCTGGTGCTGCTCACCGTCCCCGACGACGCCCTGCCCGAGCTGGTGGCGGGCCTCGCCGAGACCGGTGCGGTGCGCCCCGGCCAGCTGCTCGTGCACACCTCCGGCCGCTATGGCACCGCCGTGCTGGAGCCCGCCCTGCGGGCCGGTGCGCTGCCGCTCGCGCTGCACCCCGTGATGACCTTCACCGGCACCCCGGTCGACGTCCAGCGGCTTGCGGGCTGCTCCTTCGGCGTCACCGCGCCCGAGGAACTGCGGCTGGCGGCCGAGGCGCTGGTCATCGAGATGGGCGGGGAGCCCGAGTGGGTCGCGGAGGAGTCCCGTCCGCTGTATCACGCCGCCCTCGCCATCGGCGCCAACCACTTGGTCACCCTGGTCGCCCAGGCCATGGAGCTGCTGCGCGCGTCCGGGGTCGAGGCGCCCGACCGGATGCTCGGCCCGCTGCTCGGCGCCGCGCTCGACAACTCGCTGCGCAGCGGCGACGCCGCGCTCACCGGTCCGGTCGCGCGCGGCGACGCGGGCACGGTCGCCGCGCATGTCCAAGAGCTGCGGCGGCACGCTCCGCAGGCCGTCGCCGGATATCTCGCGATGGCCCGTGCCACGGCGGACCGGGCGCTCGCGCACGGGATGCTCAAGCCGGAGCTGGCGGAGAACCTGCTGGGCGTTCTGTCGGATGTCTCGGATGCCCGGGGCCGGGGAGGAGCGGGATCGTGAGCCCGAAGCTGTGGACCAGGCCGAGCCCCGGTGAGCCGGACGTCGAGCTGTTCGCGCGCCGCGCGGACTTCGACGCGGCGCTGGCGCACTTCGCCGTGCCGGGGCGTACGGCCGTCGTCATGACCATGGGCGCACTGCACGACGGGCACGCGTCGCTGATCCGCGCCGCGCGCGCCCGGGTCGGCGCCAAGGGCCTCGTCACCGTCACGGTCTTCGTCAACCCGCTCCAGTTCGGCGCGGGCGAGGACCTGGACCGCTATCCGCGCACGCTCGACGCCGACCTGGAGGTCGCGGCCGCCGCCGGTGCGGACATCGTCTTCGCCCCCTCCGCCGAGGAGGTGTACGGGAGCGGCGAGCCGCGGATACGGATGTCCGCCGGGGCCATGGGCGAGGGCTACGAGGGCGCCTCCCGGCCCGGCCACTTCGACGGGGTGCTCACCGTCGTCGCCAAGCTGCTCCACCTCACCCGCCCGGACTTCGCCTTCTTCGGCGAGAAGGACGCGCAGCAGCTCGTGCTGGTCCGCCGGATGGTGCACGACCTGGACTTCCCGATGGAGATCGTCGGTGTCCCCACCGTCCGGGAGGACGACGGGCTGGCCCTCTCCAGCCGTAACCGCTACCTGTCGGCGCAGGAGCGGGACACCGCGCTGGCCCTGTCCCGGGCGCTGTTCGCGGGGCGGGACGCGGGGCTTGCGGCGGCGCGGTCCGCCGGGACCCCCGCGGGCGGGGACACGGACGGCCTCGTCCAGGTCGGCTCGCCAGGCGCGGTGCGGGCCGCGGCGCGCGCGGTGCTGGCGGAGGCGGCCCGGCTCGAACCCCCGCTCGTCCTCGACTACCTGGACGTGATCGACCCCGAGAGCTTCACCGAGGCACCCGAGGACCACACCGGCGAAGCCGTGCTGGCCGTCGCCGCCAAGGTCGGCTCCACGCGGCTGATCGACAACATCCGGCTGTGGTTCGGAGCGGGCCGGTGAGCGGGCGGATGAGCCAACCGATGAACGAGCCGACGAACGAGCCGACGAACGAGCCGATCAATGAGCCGACGAATGAGCCGATGAACGCACCGCAGCACGAGCCGACCAGCGGGCCCCCGGCCCCCGCCGCCCCGGCCACCGCCCTGCGCGCCCCCGCGCCCGGCTGGGCCACCGAGGCCGACGTCGTGGTCGTCGGCTCGGGCGTCGCGGGCCTGACCGTGGCGCTGCGCTGCGCCGCCGCCGGGGCGAAGGTCACCGTCGTCACCAAGGCCCGCCTCGACGACGGCTCCACGCGCTGGGCCCAGGGCGGCATAGCCGCCGCCCTCGGCGAGGGCGACACCCCCGGGCAGCATCTCGACGACACGCTCGTCGCGGGCGCCGGGCTGTGCGACGAGCAGGCCGTGCGGATGCTGGTCACCGAGGGCCCCGACGCCGTGCGCAGGCTCATCGAAACCGGCGCCCGCTTCGACGCCGACGACGACACCGGCGAGATCCTGCTGACCCGCGAGGGCGGCCACCACCGCCGCCGCATCGCCCACGCGGGCGGCGACGCGACCGGCGCGGAGATCTCCCGCGCCCTGGTCGGCGCGGTGCGCGCGGCCGGGATCGACACCGTCGAGAACGCGCTCGTGCTCGACCTCCTCAAGGACGCCTCCGGCCGCGCCGCGGGCGTCACCCTGCACGTCATGGGCGAGGGCGCGCGGGACGGCGTGGGCGCGGTGCACGCGGGCGCCGTCGTCCTCGCGACGGGCGGCATGGGCCAGGTGTTCTCCGCGACCACCAACCCCGCCGTCTCCACGGGCGACGGCGTCGCCCTCGCGCTGCGCGCCGGGGCGGAGGTGAGCGACCTGGAGTTCGTCCAGTTCCACCCCACGGTGCTGTGGCTCGGCCCGGAGGCCGAGGGGCAGCAGCCGCTGGTCTCCGAGGCGGTGCGCGGCGAGGGCGCCCATCTCGTGGACGCGGACGGGGTGCGCTTCATGGTGGGGCAGCACGAGCTGGCCGAGCTGGCGCCCCGCGACATCGTCGCCAAGGGCATCATGCGGCGGATGCGGGAGCAGGGCACCGAGCACATGTACCTGGACGCCCGCCACTTCGGCGCCCGGATGTGGGAGCACCGCTTCCCGACGATCCTGGCCGCCTGCCGGGCCCACGGCATCGACCCCGTCACCCAGCCGATCCCGGTGGCCCCCGCCGCGCACTACGCCAGCGGCGGGGTGTGGACGGACCTGCGGGGGCGTACGACGGTGCCGGGGCTGTACGCCTGCGGGGAGACGGCCTGCACGGGCGTGCACGGCGCGAACCGGCTGGCGTCCAACTCGCTGCTGGAGGGCCTGGTCTTCGCCGAGCGCATCGCGGCGGACATCGCCGAGCGGCCCTCCATACCGGACCCCATACCGGGTCCCGTACCGGGCCCCACGCCGGAGCCCGCACCGCCGGGCGCGGCCACCGGCGCGTCGGCCCGGGGCGGGGGAGGGGCCCTGCTCGCCCCCGAGGCCCGGTACGCCGTCCAGCGCATCATGACCACTGGCGCCGGTGTCCTCCGCTCCGCCGAAAGCCTCGCCCACGCTGCCGGGCAGCTGGACCGCGTCCGGGAGGACGCCGTCGAGACGCTGCGCCGCGACGGCAAGACGGCCGAGCCCGGCGTCGAGACCTGGGAGGCGACGAACCTCCTCCTCGTCGCCCGGGTCCTGGTGGCCGCCGCGCTCCGGCGCGAGGAGACCCGCGGCTGCCACTGGCGGGAGGACCGCCCCGACCGGGACGACGCGGCCTGGCAGCGGCACCTCCTGGTCACGCTCGGCCCCGACGGCTCGCTCGACGTCCGTACGACGGACTCCGCGGCGTTCCCCTCACCCACCACCCGACCCGAGACGGAGTCCCACCCGTGAGCAGCACCTCCGACGACCGCCAGCAGAGCCCGCCCCGGCCCGCGGCCCTTCCGCTGCTCCAGATCGGCGTCCCGGGCGGCGGCGAGGGCGGCGGCTGCGGCAGCGCCTGCGGCTGCGGCAGCGGCGCCGACGACGGCGCGTACGGGCTCGACCCGATGGAGTGCGGCCTCGACCCCGACCTCGCCGAGCTGCTGGCCGGGGCCGGGCTCGACCCCGTCCAGGTCGAGGACATCGCGCACATGGCGATCGAGGAGGACCTCGACCAGGGCGTGGACGTGACGACGGTCGCCACCGTCCCCGAGGACGCCTTCGCCACCGGCGACTTCACGGCCCGTGAGGCGGGCACCGTGGCCGGGCTGCGCATCGCCGAGGCGATCCTGTCCGTCGTCTGCACGGACGAGTTCGAGGTCGAGCGGCACGTGGAGGACGGCGACCGGGTCGAGCCCGGCCAGAAGCTGCTGAGCGTCCGCACCCGCACCCGCGACCTGCTCACCGGCGAGCGCAGCGCGCTCAACCTGCTGTGCCGCCTCTCCGGCATCGCGACCGCGACCCGCGCCTGGGCCGACGCGCTGGAGGGCACGATGACGAAGGTCCGCGACACCCGCAAGACGACGCCGGGGCTGCGCGCCCTGGAGAAGTACGCGGTGCGCTGCGGCGGCGGCGTCAACCACCGCATGTCGCTGTCGGACGCGGCGCTCGTCAAGGACAACCACGTGGTCGCGGCGGGCGGCGTGGCGCAGGCGTTCAGCGCCGTACGGGCCGAGTTCCCGGACCTGCCGATCGAGGTGGAGGTCGACACCCTGGACCAGATCACGCCGGTCCTGGAGGCGGGCGCGGATCTGATCCTGCTGGACAACTTCACCCCGGAGCGTACCCGCGAGGCGGTCGACCTGGTCGCGGGCCGGGCCGCGCTGGAGTCCTCGGGCCGTCTGACGCTGGCCAACGCCCGTACGTACGCGGAGACGGGCGTCGACTACCTGGCGGTCGGCGCGCTCACCCACTCGTCCCCGATCCTGGACATCGGCCTGGACCTCCGCGATGCGGGGTGACTGAACCATGCTGCTGACCATCGGCCCGCCCGTCGCCCCGCCCACCACCCCAGAACTCGCCCCCTGCCGTGAGTCCGACCGGAAGCGGTGTCGCCCATGCTGCTGACCATCGACGTGGGAAACACGCACACCGTCCTCGGCCTCTTCGACGGCGACGAGATCGTCGAGCACTGGCGGATCTCCACCGACGCCCGCCGCACCGCCGACGAACTGGCCGTCCTGCTCCAGGGCCTGATGGGGATGCATCCGCTGCTCGGCGAGGAGCTGGGCGACGGCATCGAGGGCATCTCGATCTGCTCCACCGTCCCCTCCGTCCTGCACGAGCTGCGCGAGGTCACCCGCCGCTACTACGGCGATGTGCCGTCCGTCCTGGTCGAGCCCGGCGTGAAGACCGGCGTGCCGATCCTGATGGACAACCCCAAGGAGGTCGGCGCCGACCGGATCATCAACGCGCTGGCGGCCGTCGAGCTGTACGAGGGCCCGTGCGTGGTCGTCGACTTCGGCACCGCGACCACCTTCGACGCGGTCAGCTCGCGCGGCGAGTACGTGGGCGGCGTGATCGCGCCCGGTATCGAGATCTCGGTCGAGGCGCTGGGCGTGCGCGGCGCGCAGCTGCGCAAGATCGAGCTGGCCCGCCCCCGCAGCGTGATCGGCAAGAACACCGTGGAGGCCATGCAGTCCGGCATCCTGTACGGCTTCGCGGGCCAGGTCGACGGGATCGTCCGGCGCATGGCGCGTGAACTGGCCCAGGACCCCGAGGACGTGACGGTGATCGCCACCGGCGGTCTGGCCCCGATGGTGCTGGGCGAGGCCTCGGTGATCGACGAGCACGAGCCCTGGCTCACCCTGATCGGCCTGCGGCTGGTCTACGAGCGCAACGTCCAGCGCGGCTGAACGGAGCTGAACGGAGCTGAGCAGAGTTGAACAGCGCTGATCCGGCTGATCGGCGCTGATCGGGCTGTTCGGCTCCCGATCGCGCTTAAAACGCCGTTCACCTGCGAACTCGGCGGTATTGGCGGCATTACGAAACGAATTCCGCGCGCTCTTCATCGCGCTGTTCATTCGGCAGGGCGCCGGTGAGGGCACTCCAGCGAGTGCCGAGGCGCAGTCGAGGAATGCCGTCCCGCCGAATTCGGGACTGACAAGCGGAACCCGCCCGGCCGCTGCCCGCCCCTGCCCGGAGACGCCCCGTCCGAACTCCGGACGGGCACCGCACGGGCACCGCACGGACTCCGGGCGGACTCCGGTGCGGCGGCGGTCCCACGCCCCGGCTCCCACCGCCGAATGGCCGCCCCCGCAACGCGCCGCACCGCCCGCCGCTCAGCGAAATTTGTCCGCTTAGCACTTAAAGTCCTCCCATGCCCACGCCCTATGGATCCCGCGGCGGAATGGCGTTCAGTGCGGATGAGCTGCGTGTGCTCCGACGCGCCCTCGCCATCGCCCTCCAACCCGAACCCGTCACTCCCCCCGGCCCGCTCGGCCCGGACCGGGCGGAAGAGGTCCAGGACTGTTTCCGGCTCGCCGAGGCCGTGGACGAGGCGGTCCGCGAGGGCGGGCGGCTGCGAGCGTTCCTGCTCGACGAGCTGGCCCGCTACCGCGCCGCTCTCCCCGGCGCCGCCGTCGGCTATCTGGAGCAGCTCGAGGCCGCCCTGGCGGCCGGTTACGAGCCGCTCCCGGAGGACCTGGCCGCGCTCCGCGCGCTGTGCCGGGCCACCGTGTCGGACGGCGAGGCCGCGCGCCGCCGCGCGCTGCTGGGCCACTGCGAGCGCCTGGCCGAGCGCTGCGTACGCGCCCGGCTCGCGAC
>NZ_RIBZ01000726.1:0-8200 GCF_003721215.1 Streptomyces botrytidirepellens | reverse complement strand
GACCGGTCACAATCCTGGCGTGCATGTGACCGGTCACACAAGAGGCGGCAAGCGGCCCGGCATCCGCGACGTCGCCACCGCCGCGGGCGTCTCGTACCAGACCGTCTCCCGGGTGATCAACGACCACCCGAGCGTCAAACCCGCCACCCGCGAACGCGTCCTCGCCACGATCCAGACCCTCGGCTTCCGCCGCAGCGCCACCGCGCTCGCCCTGGCCAGCGGCCGGACCCGGTCGGTCACCGTGCTGACCGCGAACACCACCCACTACGGCTACGCCGCCACCCTCCAAGGCGTCGAGGAGGCCGCCCGCGCCGCCGGTTACACCGTCGCCATCGGCGTCCTGGAGTCCGACACCGTCGCCGACGTCCGGGCCGAGGTGCGGCGGGCCGCCGACACCGGCGGCGGGCTGATCGTGATGGCGTACGACACCGCCGGGGTCCGGGCCCTGGCCGCCGTACCCGACGAACTCCCGGTCGTGGGCGTCGTCGAGACCCCGTCCCGGCCGCCCGCCGGGCACCGCCCCTGGGTGTGGACGGACGACCGCGAGGCGGCCCGCACCGCCACCCGCCACCTGCTGGACCTCGGCCACGAGACGGTCCACTACGTCGCCATCCCCTCCAGCACCCGCCGCACCGGCCAGCGCACCGCGGGCTGGCGGGACGCGCTGCGCGCCGCCGGGGCGCCGGAACCGCGCCCGCTGGCCGGAAGCTGGGATCCGGCCGGGGGCTACCAGGCGGGGCGGCGGCTGGCCCGCGACCCGTCCGTCACCGCGATCCTGTGCGGCAACGACGACCTCGCGCTCGGCGTGATCCGGGCGCTGCACGAGGCGGGCCGGGCGATCCCGGGCGAGGTGAGCGTGGCCGGTTTCGACGACGCCCCCCACTCCGCGTTCCTCACGCCCTCCCTGACGACCGTACGGCTCGACTTCACGGGCCTGGGCCGGGCCGCCTTCGGCCGGTTGCACGGCCTGCTGGAGGAGGCCGAACCGGTCGCGCCGCGCCCCGTCTCCGTACCGCTGCTGATCGTCCGCGAAAGCTCCGGCCCACCGCCGGCCCCGTTACCGCCGAACCCACCCTCGGAGGTCCCCCGCGCATGAGCAGGCCCAGTAGGTCGAGCAGATCCGATCGGTCCGGCAGGTCCAGCCGGCCCGGTAGACACCGGATACGAACGGCCGCCACCGCCACCGCCCTCGCCGCCGCGCTCCTCGCAGCGGCCGTCCCCGCCGACGCCGACACCCCCGCCGACACCCCCGCGGCCGCCCCGAAGGCGGCCCAGGCCCTCTCCGTCGACCTCGCCGCCCCCGAGGGCCCCGTCCTGCGCGGCGCCAACGGATCGCTGTACGGCCTCAGCGACGACGGCGTGCCGACCGACGCCGCCCTCGCGCCCCTCAAGCTCACCACCGTCACCCAGAAGCCGGAGGGCGGCGCCCAGCACCCGAACGGCGACGCCGTCACCGTCTCGAAGTCGTTCTTCCGCAACGGCGGCGGCGACGTCCTGGTGATGATGCAGGACATCTACGCGAAGTGGCCGTACGAGGACCTGGGCATCGAGGACTACCTCACCAAGGTCGACAAGGTCGTCCGCGACATCGCCGACGCGCCCGACAGCGAGCACTTCGTCTACGTCCCGTTCAACGAGCCCGACCAGATCTGGTACAACCTCGGCGTCGCCGACCAGGCCACGTACGAGAAGAACCGCGACCGCTTCTTCCGCGACTGGAAGACCGTCCACGACCGCATCCGCGCCATCGACCCGGACGCGCGCATCGCGGGCCCCAACGAGTCCTCGTACCACTCCCGTCTGATGGGCGACTTCCTGACCTGGGCGAAGAAGGAGAACGTGCTGCCCCAGGTCACCACCTGGCATGAGCTGGGGCCGGACTCCCTGCGCGACTTCCAGGGCCACTACGACGACTACCGCGCCCTGGAGAAGCGCGCGGGGATCACACCGCGCCCGATCAACATCGACGAGTACGCCAACCGCCGCGATCTGTCCGTCCCCGGCCAACTCGTCCAGTGGGTCTCGATGTTCGAGCGCAACAAGGTCTACGCCGATCAGGCGTACTGGGACGCCGCGGGCAACCTCTCCGGCAGCGTCGCCCAGTCCAACATCCCCAACGGCGCGTGGTGGTTCTTCCGCTGGTACGCGACCATGACCGGCCGGACCGTCAAGGTCACCCCACCCACCGCGAACGCCGTCGACAGCCTCCAGGGCCTCGCGTCCTACGACACCGCCAAGCGCCAGGCGCAGGTGCTGCTCGGCGGGGCGGCGGGCGACGCGAACGTGACGGTCGGCCACGTCGACCCGAAGGTGTTCGGCCGCCAGGTCACCGCCGCCGTCTCGGAGGCCACCTGGTCCGGCTACGAGGGCGCGCACGCCGCACCCCGCACCCTCGCCCGGCTGAAGCTGACGGTCGGGCCCGACGGATCGGTGACGGTGCCGCTCACGGCGATGGAGCGGATGTCCGCGTACCGGATCGTGCTCACCCCGGCGGGCAGCGGCACCCCGCAGCGCGCGCAGGTGCCGTGGCACGCGGCGTACGAGGCGGAGGACGCGGCGATCACGGCGGGCAAGGTCTACACGCAGGGCACCGTCTCCAACGCCAACGGCTACGCCGCCTCCGGCACCCAGGACGTGGGCTCGCTCAACCAGGACACCAGCAAGGTCGCCTTCACCGTGGACGTGCCCCGCTCCGGGGACTACGACCTGTCGGTCCTCTACGGCAACCAGAGCGGCGGCCCGGCCACCCAGCGGCTCACGGTCGACGGCGGCGCGGCCCGCACCGTCACCTACCCCTCCACCGAGAACTGGACCTACCGCGGGCTCAAGGACACCACCGTCCGGCTCTCCGCGGGCCGCCATGTGATCGCCCTGGCGCACGACACCGCCGAGGTGACCCTCGACCGCATCGACCTCACGGCCGCCACGAAGCCCTCCGCCGCGTACGAGGCCACCCTCGCCGACACCACCGGCAGCCCGTCCTACGACTACGGCTCGGCGAGCGGCACCGGCACCGGGGCGCTGGTCCTGGGCGGCGGGGACGGCGCGGTCTTCGACGTCTACGCACCCCGCGAGGGGTACTACACGGTGACGCCGCGCGCGACCGGCGGCCCGCTCGAGCTCACCGCGCACGGGGCGACCACGACGGCCTCCCGGCGGCTCTACCTGACCGCGGGCAACAACCGCGTCACCGCCGCCCCGGCCGGAGCGGCGCCCGTCCGGCTGCGCT
The DNA here is from genome assembly GCF_003721215.1 of Streptomyces botrytidirepellens. NCBI lineage: Bacteria > Bacillati > Actinomycetota > Actinomycetes > Kitasatosporales > Streptomycetaceae > Streptomyces > Streptomyces botrytidirepellens. The sequence continues at coordinate 4,971 of NZ_RIBZ01000726.1, read as the reverse complement.
CCCTTGACGTCACGGGCGCGGGCGACGACACGGCGGGGGTGCGCGGGTACGAGGCGGAGAGCGGCGCCCTGTCCGGCGCCGCCAAGCCCGAGTCCGGCGCGCACGCCTCGGGCGGCCGCTACGTCGGATGGCTCGGCAACGGCGCGTCCAACACCGCCACCCTCACCGTCCGGGCCCCGGCCGCGGGGCGCTACCTGATGGCCGTCCGGTACGCCAACAACGAGCGGCGCGACAACGGTCACGCGTACAACACCGACATCGTCTCGCGCGGCGCGGACATCACGGTCGGCCAGGGGAAGCCCCGGCGCGTGATGTTCAAGAACACCTGGGGCTGGGACGACTACTGGACCCTCACCGTCCCCGTCGACCTCGCCAAGGGCGCCAACAAGATCACCTTCGCCAACCCGGGCGCGTACGCCCCCAACCTCGACCGGATCGACCTGGCCCCGGTCATCGGCTGACCGCGGATGCGCCCCGGTGCGGCCGTGCAGGCGCACCGGGGCGTGAACACCACCCCGGCGTCAGCGCGGTACGACGCCGGACCGGTGCGCTTCAGGCGGTGGCCGCGTCCTCGGTGGGGGTGGGGCAGCCGACGGTGGCGGTCACGGCGGTCAGCAGCACCACCGAGTCCTCCAGCGCGAGCATCCCGTGCCGCTCCTGGGGAATGCGCTCCACCTGCCCGGCGATGAGATCCGTGCGCACCCCGCGCCCGGTCAGCCGCACATGACCGTGCAGCACGTGCAGACTGGCCGCCGGGGGAGCGTTGTGCTCGTCCAGCTCACAACCGGAGACCATCGCGATCACGCTCTGCCGCAACGGCCCGTCGTGCAGGAACAGATGAGCGCTGCGCCCGTGCGGATCGGCCTTCGCCTGGTCCAAATGGTGGCGGGCGAGCGCGGTGAGGTCATCCATGAGTGCCCCTCGATCGGCCTGATCTATTCCTTGCCGGGTTCCCTCAATCGTCACCGGCTAGCGTGATGCGCGCCAGTTCGCACCCCCGCGACACCCGAGAGAGGCAGCCGTGGCCGACTACCTGACCGTCCTGACGACCACCGACACCCCCGAGAAGGCGGAGGCGCTGGCGCGCGGCGCCGTGGAGGCCCGGGTGGCGGCCTGCGCGCAGATCAGCCAGCCGGTGACCTCCGTCTACCGGTGGCAGGACACCATCGAGACCGCCGCCGAGTGGCAGGTGCTGTTCAAGACGACCGCCGCGCGGTACGACGAGCTGGAGGCCCACCTCCGCGAGGCGCACGACTACGAGACGCCGGAAGTGATCGCGACACCGATCACGCAGGGCAGCGAGGACTATCTGGCGTGGGTGGTGGCGGAAACGACGATCGACTGACAGAAATCAGAAACTGTCATCTGCTATCCGCTATCCGACACCCGCTATCTGCTATCCGTCCGCTGCCAACGCATCGCCGATACCCCGCTCCCGGGGCCCCAGGAAGTGCGGGTCGGGCCGGAACGTGGCGTCGAGCACCGCCTTGCTCGCCGCCACGGTCTCCCGCAGCCCGCCGAAGCCCCACGTCGCGTCGTGCGGCTCGTCCACCGCGACCCCGTACGCGTCGATCCCCGCCGCCCCGCACAGCGCCACCGCCCGGCGGATATGGAACCCCTGGCTCACCAGCACCGCCCGGTGCACCCCGAAGACGCGCCGCGCCCGGCTGCACGAGTCCCAGGTGTCGAAGCCCGCGAAGTCGCTGACGATCCGCCGGTCCGGCACGCCCCGCTTCACCAGATAGGCACGCATCGCGTTCGGCTCGTCGTAGTCGTCCCGGCTGTTGTCCCCGGTGACCAGCAGCGCCCGTACCTTCCCGTCCCGGTACAGCGCGACGGCGGCGTCCAGCCGGTGCGCCAGATACGGCGACGGCTCCCCGTTCCACAGCCCGGCCCCGAACACCACCCCGACCGGCGCCGACGGCGCGTCCCCGACCGCCGCCCGCACCCGCCCCTCCGTGCTCAGCCGCAGCCAGGTCGCGGGCAGCAGCGCCAGCACGCTGACGAGCACGGCGACCTGAAACGCCCCCCGCCACCCCCGCCGCGTCCGCGGCAACCTCCGCCGTGCCCACCCGAGCATGCCCGCCTCCCCTTGGCCCCACCAGCACCATCGCGCTGTGTGACGCGGCCAAGGGGCGCGGCGGTTGCGCCGGGCTATTCGGCGGCGTCGTCCTCTTCGGGCTCCTCGGGAACAATGAATTCGCTGGTGTCGAGATCGAAGCCGAACGGAGCCGGGATGGGCAGCGGCTTGCCGAAGGGAACGGTCGTCCGGGCCCGGTAGCCGTGGTCCGACGGGTCCCAGAAGGCGGTGATCTCCTCGGCCTGCATGTCGAGTACGAGATACACCGGCACATGGCGGCCGTAGACCTCGAGCTTCTCCTGCCAGTCGACGTCACGCGTGGGGACCGACGTCAACTCGGCGACGAGGGACAGCGCATCGCCGTCGACATGGCGCGCGTTGCCGCGGAAGGCCGCCAGGTCCGCGACGTGCAGGTCCGGTCCGTAGGCGCGCTCGGAGGAGGCGAAGCTGAAGAGGAACGGGGAGGTGTCCGCGTCGTGCCCCTCGGGGACATGGGCCGCAAGCTGAAGGCGCAGCGACCTCATGTACAGCTTGTAGAACGGCCTCGACCACGGCGACACGACGATCTTCCCCCTGATGAGCTCGGCCTTGAAGCCGTCCGGTGTATCCAGTTCCTCCGTGGTCCGGAGCAGGTCGTCGAACCCCGTCAGGGGCTCCTCGGCGCCCGGTGTGTCTGTGGTCATCGGCCGCTCCAATATCGCGGTCACTGCATCCTCCATCTGCTACGGAGCGTACTCTCGGGCTCACCGTAGCGACGGGCGACGCCAGGTATCCGTTATCCGTTCGCACTACCTCGAACGGGCGATGTGCCCCATCCCGCATAGCCTTGGGGGGTCATCCCGTACCAGCGAAACCAGCAGGTGATCCCAGCCGTGCCGCCGCTCCCCAAAGCCGAACTCCACCTCCACATCGAGGGCACCCTGGAGCCCGAACTCGCCTTCGCGCTCGCCGAGCGCAACGGCGTCGAGCTGCCCTACGCCACCCAGGACGAGCTGCGCGCCGCGTACTCCTTCACCGACCTCCAGGACTTCCTGAACCTCTACTACGCGCTGATGGCGGTCCTGCGCACCGAGGACGACTTCGCCGACCTCGCCAACGCCTATCTCGCCCGCGCCCGTGAGCAGGGCGTCCGGCACGCCGAGATCTTCTTCGACCCGCAGGCGCACACCGCCCGCGGCGTCGACATCGGCACCGTCATCCGCGGCCTCACCCGCGCCCTCGACGCCGCCCCCCGGGCCTACGGCATCACCACCCGCCTGATCATGTGCTTCCTGCGGGACGAGTCCGCCGAATCGGCCCGTGCCACCTTCGAATCCGCGCGCCCCTACCTCGACCGGATCACCGCCGTCGGCCTCGACTCGGCGGAGGTCGGCCACCCGCCGTCGAAGTTCCGCGAGGTGTACGCGCTGGCGCGGGAGGCCGGGCTGAAGTGCGTCGCGCACGCGGGCGAGGAGGGGCCGCCCGCGTACGTCTGGGAGGCGCTGGACATCCTCGGGGTGGACCGCGTCGACCACGGCGTCCGCTGCCTGGAGGACGAGACCCTCGTGGCCCGGCTGGTTGCCGACCAGGTGCCGCTGACCGTCTGCCCGCTCTCCAACGTCCGCCTCCGCGTCGTCGACCGCCTCGCCGACCACCCCCTCCCCGCGATGCTGGACGCGGGCCTGCTGGTGACCGTCAACTCCGACGACCCCTCCTACTTCGGCGGCTACGCGGAGGACAACTTCACCGCCGTACGGGACGCCCTCGGGCTCGACCAGGCGGCGCTGCGCACCCTGGCCCGCAACTCCTTCCGGGCGTCCTTCCTGGACGAGGAGACGCGGGCGGCGTACCTGAAGGAACTCGACGCGTCTTGACCTCAACCTTGGTTCAACTTCTACGTTCGTCGCCATGGAGTTCTCACACAGCGACACCGAACTGATCCGCCAGCCCATCGGCTACTGGAGCTGGGCCGCCTCCAAGGCGGTCGTCACCTACATCCGCGAAGGGCTGTCGGAATTCGGCCTCAGCCAGCCCCAGTGGTGGACGCTGAACCAGGTCCACGACGGCGGCGAGGACGGCCGCACCCGCGCCGAGGTGCGCGCCGTCCTCCAGGGCTACCTGGACGTGGGCGCCGCCCTGGAGCCCGAGATCGACGCCCTCCTGGACCGCGGTCTGCTCACCGCCACCGCCACCGCCACCGCCACAGCCACCGACACCGCCGCCCAGCGCCTCCACCTGACCCCCGAGGGCAGCGCGCTGCGCGCCCGGGCGGCGGAACGCCAGGTGGGAATGCGGGCGCGCATCCACGACGGCATCCCCGAGGAGGACTACGTCGCCACCCTCAAGGTCCTCCAGCGCATGATCCACAACACCGGCGGCCAGGCCTGGCACCACTGACCGTCACCTCATCCCGCCCCGCACCCCACCGTGAAGTCGACGCAATCACCCGTCACGGCCGTGCAACGGGGGCGCAATATGCCCCTGCCACAGTCGCTTCATGACAGCGTCGCTCCGCCCCTTCCCCTCCGGCCGCCCCACCGGCGAGCGTCCCCCGACGCTGGTCGCCGTGGCGCACGGCAGCCGGGACCCGGCGGCGTTGCGCACCGTGACGGCGCTCGTGAACGCGGTCCGGGCCCTGCGGCCCGACGTGCCCGTACGGCTCGGGCACATCGAGCTGAACCGGCCGCTGCTCGAGGACACCCTCGCCGCGCTCCGCGGCGAGGCCGTCCTCGTACCGCTGCTGCTCGGCCGCGGCTACCACGTCAAGGAGGACCTTCCGGCGGCGGCCGCGCGGGCCGCCCACCTCACCACGCGCATCGCCGCACCGCTCGGCCCCCACCCGCTCCTCGCCGAGGCCCTGCACGCGCGCCTGAACGAGGCCGGCCGGCGGCTGCGCGCCCCGCGCCGCCCCG
>NZ_RIBZ01000725.1:0-8130 GCF_003721215.1 Streptomyces botrytidirepellens | reverse complement strand
GGGAGCGGGTCGGCTTCAACGGCCGGGGGCCGGGGCACCGCGGTCGGCCGTGCCCACCGTGGCGACCGGCCCGCTCACCCCGGCGCCCCACCACGCGACGTCCACCCTGCCGTGGGGCGTCGCGCTGCTCGCGGTGGGGCTCGCGCTGGAGGCGTACGCGGGGCGCGGGGCGCATCCCTCCCCCGGCGCGCTGGTGTCGCTGTCCGGGCGGTTCGGCGGCAGCGTGCCCGAGGTGGTGGGCGGCTGGGTGCTGACGGTGGCCGGGCTGATCCTGGCCGGGCCCGGGCTCGTACACGGCTGCGGCCGGCTGCTGGCCATGGGACGGCCGGGCCCGCTGCGGCTGCTGGCGGGGCGCATGCTCCAGCAGGAGGCGGGGCTGATCGGACGTCCGGTGGGGGTGCTGTGCGCGGTCGCCGCCGGGCTGTACGGGGCGCTGCGGCTGCACGCGGCGGCCCACGGTCGCTCCGGCGCCGACTCCTTCGGCCCGCTCACCGACCTGGGCGTGGTCCTGGTCCTGATGTGCGCGTTCACCACGGTGCTCAACGCGGCGCTGGAGGCGCGGAGCGCCCGCCGCCGCACCACGGCCGCGCTGCTGCGCCTCGGCGCGTCGGCCCGTCTGCTGCGGGGCGCGGCCGTGCTGCGCGGTGCGGCGCTGCTGCTCCTGCTGGCGCCGGTGGCGTGGGGCGTGGGCCAGTTGACGACGATGCCGTTCACCCACTCCTGAGTCCACCACTCCTGACCCGGCGCCGTCCGGTGTGATTAGCATGACGCCGTGCAGACCGATGACGCTTCCACCACCGCGCCCGACGTCGAAATCGAGTCCCTGGAGGAGTTCGACCAGGTCGTCGCCCGCGGCACCCTGGCCGGATACCGGGTCCAATCCGTCGATCTGACGGCCCGTACGTCCGCGCTGCTGTCCACCGACACCGACCGGGCGGTCTTCCTGGGCTGCCCGATGGAGCCGGAGGCCGCGGCGCGGGTCCGGGCGCAGGGGGCGCTGGTCTTCCCGCCCGTGCCGGACCTGCCGTTCGACCCATACCGCGGCACCCTCTACACCGCGGCCGAGCTGTTCGAGGGCCTGGACGACGGGGTCGACGGGTACGCGGGCACGCCGGACGCGCGCGCCTACGCCTGGTTCCAGCGGACCAAGGCCGACGGCGACATCTTCTCCTCGATGCTGCGCTCGATCCACGACGACGCCGTCTCCGACGCGCTGGACGAACTGCTCACCGGCGCCCGGGTGGTGGGCGTGATGGGCGGCCACGCCCTGGAGCGCGGCTCCGACGGGTACGCGGGCGCCGCCCGGCTCGGGCAGGCGCTGGCGCGGTCCGGGCTGACGGTCGCGACGGGCGGCGGCCCGGGCGCGATGGAGGCCGCCAACCTGGGCGCGTACACGGCACCGCTCCCGGACGCGGCACTGAAGGAGGCGCTGGAACTCCTCGCCGGGCAGCCCTCGTTCCGCCCGTCGGTGGGCGCCTGGGCCGGGGCCGCGTTCGCGGTGCGGGAGCGGTGGCCGGACGGCGGCGCGTCGGTCGGGATTCCGACCTGGTTCTACGGGCACGAGCCGCCGAACGCCTTCGCCTCGCACATCGGCAAGTACTTCGCCAACGCGACCCGCGAGGACGGGCTGCTGGCCCGTTCGAACGCGGGCGTCGTCTTCCTGCCCGGCGCCGCCGGAACCCTCCAGGAGATCTTCGACAACGCCACGCCGAACTACTACGAGTCGCGCGGCGAGCCCACCCCGATGGTGCTCGTGGACCGCGACCACTGGACGCGCCGCCTGCCGGCCTGGCCGCTGCTCGAAGCGCTCGCGGAGGGACGGTCGATGAAGGCCCGCATCGCGCTGGTGGACTCGGTGGACGAGGCCCCGGACACGCTCGCCTCCCTGACGGGCTGAGCACCCTCCCGACGGGCTGAACCTCCGTACGCCCGCCCGAAGGGCTGGACCTCCGAACGCCTGCCCGACGGGCTGAACCTCCCTACGCCGAACCGCGGGCCCTACGACGCGCCGCGCGCCTTACGACCCGTCGAGCACCACCACGTCCGCGGAGTCGAAGATCGCCCCCACCCGGTCCCCCGCCTCCGGGGCGTCCCGCAGCGCGCAGGACGCCTCCAGGCGGGGCCCGTGTTCCGGCTGGAGGACGACCGCCACATGGTCGCCGCGGAAGGTGCGTGCGGCGACCGTGCAGGGCAGCCCGTCCGCGGGGGCGGTGAGCCGTACCCCGGCCGGGCGGACCAGCAGCCGCCCCGGGCCGGGCCGGGAGCCGGGCGGCACCGGCAGCTTGCCCCAGCAGGTGTCGGCGATCTCGCCGTGCACGATCGCCTCGACCACGTTGTCGAAGCCGAGGAAGCGGGCGACGAACTCGTTCGCGGGCCGCTGCCACACCTCCAGCGGGGTGCCGGTCTGCGCGATCCTGCCGTCCTCCATGACCACGACCCGGTCGGCGAGCGCGAACGCCTCGCCCTGGTCGTGGGTGACGGCGAGGACCGTGGTGCCCAGCCGTGCGAACAGCTCCCGCAGCTCCATGACCAGCCGCTCCCGCAGCCCGCGGTCGAGCTGGCCCAGCGGCTCGTCCAGCATCAGCAGCCGCGGCCGGGGCGCCAGCGCGCGGGCGAGCGCGACGCGCTGCTGCTCACCGCCGGACAGCGAGTCGACGGGCCGCCGCTGCGCGCCGGGCAGTCCGACCAGGTCCAGCAGTTCGGCGACCCGGCGGTCCGCCTCCGCGCGCCCGGCTCCCCGCATCCGCAGCCCGAAGGCGACGTTGCCGCCCACGTCGCGCTGCGGGAAGAGCTGATGGTCCTGGAACATCAGCCCCACCCCGCGCCGGTGGGTGGGCACGCCGCTCTGGTCGCGGCCCGCGAGCCACACCCGGCCGGAGGCGGCGCGCTGGAGTCCGGCCACCACACGCAGCATCGTGGACTTGCCGCTGCCGCTGGGGCCCAGCACACAGACGGTCTCGTGCTCGGCGACGTCCAGGTCGACGGCGTCGAGCGCGTCGTTGCGGCCGTACCGGACCGTCACCTCGTCCAGTCGCAGCAGCGTCATCAGGCTCCCCCCATGTCAGAACTCCCCCGAGCGGTCGGTGCGGATGCGCTCCAGGACCAGCAAGGAGCAGGCGCACACCAGCATCAGGATCGTGCTCAGGGCCATCGCCTGCCCGTAGTTGAGCTGTCCCGCGCGGCCCAGGAAGCGCGCGACGGCCACCGGGAGGGTGGGCAGGTCGGGGCGGGCGATGAACACCGTGGCCCCGAACTCGCCGAGCGACACGGCGAACGCGAAACCCGCCGCGACCGCCAGCGCCCGCCCCACCAGCGGCAGGTCCACCTCGCGCCAGGCGCGCAACGGGGACGCGCCCAGCACGGCGGCGGCCTCCCGCAGCCGGTGGTCCACGGCCCGCAGGACGGGCAGCATGGTGCGGACGACGAAGGGGACGCCGACCAGGGCCTGGGCGAGCGGGACGATGACCCAGGAGGCGCGCAGGTCCAGCGGGGGTTCGTCGAGCGCGATGAGGAAGCCGAAGCCGACGGTGACGGCGGAGGTGCCCAGCGGCAGCATCAGCAGCGCGTCGAAGCCGCGGACGAGGCGCCCGGCCCTGCGGGTGAGCGCGGCGGCGGCGAGGCCGCCGACGAGGACGGCGAAGACGGTGGCGACGGCCGCGTACTGGAGGGAGTTCCCGATGGCGTCCACGGGGGCCACGAAGAAGGTGCCGCCGCTGTCGGCGGCGGACTGAAGCGCCCGGTAGTACGTGAACCCGTAGCCGTCCGGCCCGTGGAGCGAGCGTTCCACCAGCACCGCGAGCGGCAGCACGATCAGCACCGCGACGACGGCCAGCACCCCCGCGAGCAGCCCCCACTGCGCCGGGCCTTGCGGGCGCCGCGCGGTCCGGGCGGCGTCGACGAGCCGCAGGGCGCCCTCCCGGCGGCGCACGGTCCAGGCGTGCAGCGCGAGGACGGCCGCGACCGCCGCGAACTGCACGAGGGTCAGCACCGCGGCCGTGGGCAGGTCGAGCAGCTGCGCGGTCTGCCGGTAGATGGCCACCTCCAGGGTGGCGTAGCGCGGACCGCCGAGGATCTGGATCACACCGAAGGAGGTGAACGTGAACAGGAAGACCATCAGCGCGGCGGCGGCCACGGCGGGGCCCAGCGCGGGCAGGGTGACCCGGCGCCAGGCCGCGAGGCGGCTCGCGCCGAGCACCCGGGCGGCCTCCTCCTGGCGCGGGTCGAGCTGCGCCCACAGCCCGCCGACGGTGCGGACGACCACCGCGTAGTTGAAGAAGACGTGGGCCAGCAGGATCGCCCAGACGCTGGTGTCGAGCCGTATCCCCCACAGCTCGTCCAGCAGCCCGCCGCGCCCGAGCAGCCCCAGGAACGCCGACCCCGCGACGACGGTCGGCAGCACGAACGGCACGGTCACCACGGCGCGCAGCAGCCCCTTGCCGGGGAAGTCGAAGCGGGCGAAGACATACGCGCCGGGCAGCGCGACCGCCAGCGTCAGCCCGGTCGAGGCGGCCGCCTGCCAGCCGGTGAACCACAGGGTGTGCAGGACCGACGGGTCGCCCAGCACCTCGGGTATCCGCCCGAGCTGCCACCGGCCACCGACGCGCAGCCCGCGGGTGACGATCGCGGCCACCGGATACGCGAAGAAGACGCCGAAGAAGGCGAGCGGCACGGCCATGAGGGCGAGCCGCAGGGCGGTGCCGCGTGCCTTCCCCTCGCCCTTCTCCTGGTTCTCGCGAGGGGCTACAGAAGGAGCGAGGACCATGCCTTGACCCAGGGCTCACGGTTCTTGGCTATCTTCCGCGGGGGCAGGGTGGCCGGGTCGGCGACCTCGGCCCCGTACCGGGTGAAGACCTCCGGCAGCTCGGCGCCCTCGCGCACCGGATTGACGTACATGTTGAGCGGTACGTCCTCCTGGAAGCGCTTGGTCAGAAGGAAGTCCAGCAGCGCCTTGCCCCCCTTGGTGTTGCCCGCGCCCTTCAGCAGCCCGGCGAACTCCGTCTGCCGGAAGCAGGTGCCGTCCGCCACCCCGGTCGGGGCCTTGGCGGGCTTCGACTTCGCGTCCGCCACCTCGGCGGGCGGGCTGGAGGCGTACGAGACGACGAGCGGCTTGTCGCCCTTGGCGCCGCCCGCCGAGCCGGAGAAGCGGTCGTAGTACGCCTGCTCCCAGCCGTCGACCACCTCGACGCCGTTGGCCCGCAGCTTCTTCCAGTAGTCGCGCCAGCCGTGGTCGCCGTAGCGGGCGGCGGTGCCGAGGAGGAATGCGAGACCGGGGGACGAGGTGGCGGCGTTCTCGGTGACCAGCAGGTTCTTGTAGGCGGGCTTGGTCAGGTCGGCGAGCGTCTTCGGCGGCGCGAGCTTCTTGCGCTCGAAGTAGGCGCGGTCGTAGTTGACGCAGATGTCGCCGTAGTCGACCGGGGTGACGCGGTGCTTCGCCCGGTCGAGCTGGAAGGCCGCGGGGACCTTGTCCAGGCCCTTCGCCTCGTACGGCGTGAACAGGTCATTGTCGAGCGCGCGGGAGAGGAGGGTGTTGTCGACGCCGAAGAACACATCGCCCTGCGGATGGCCCTTGGACAGGATCGCCTGGTTGACGGCGGCCCCCGCGTCACCACCGGCCTGTACCCGCACCTTGTAGCCGGTCTTGCGGGTGAACTCCTTGAGGACCGCCTTGGACGCCGCGAACGAGTCGTGCGAGACCAGGGTGACGGTCTTGGAGTCCTTGCCGTCCGCCGCGTCCCCGCCGCAGCCGGTGAGGACGCCGGTGCCGAGGGATCCGACGAGGGCGGCGGTGACGGCACGCCGAAGATGGCTGTTCATGGTGAGGCTGACTCCCTACGCCGGTATGACCCGGATCAGGTTGGAGGGTCTGCGGCCGTGCCGCACTCTCAGCGCTGTCGCGCTCCCCTGTCGGAATGTTCATTTGTGCGCCGCGATACGACGGTTGTGCGGCGCTTGTGCGAAGGCACCGTATCAGCCGGTGGTCAGCGCTCCGTGGCCGCCAGCTGGCCGCACGCCCCGTCGATCTCCTGCCCCCGGGTGTCCCGGACGGTCACCGGCACCCCGTGCCGCTCCAGGGCCGCCACGAACGCCTTCTCGTCCTCCGGCCGGGACGCCGTCCACTTGGAGCCGGGCGTCGGGTTGAGCGGGATGAGGTTGACGTGCACCCGGTGGCCCTTGAGCAGTCGGCCGAGCAGGTCGGCGCGCCACGCCTGGTCGTTGATGTCCTTGATCAGGGCGTACTCGATGGAGATACGGCGGCCGGACTTCTCCGCGTACTCCCACGCCGCGTCCAGGACCTCGCGCACCTTCCAGCGGGTGTTGACCGGGACGAGGGTGTCGCGCAACTCGTCGTCGGGCGCGTGGAGGGAGACCGCGAGGCGGCACTTGAAGCCCTCGTCGGCGAACCGCAGCATCGCCGGGACCAGTCCGACGGTCGAAACCGTGATTCCACGCTGCGAAAGACCGAGCCCCTCGGGCTCGGGGTCGGTGAGCCGGCGGATGGCGCCGATGACCCGGTTGTAGTTGGCCAGCGGCTCGCCCATGCCCATGAAGACGATGTTGGACAGCCGGGCCGGGCCCCCGGGGATCTCGCCGTCGCGCAGCGCGCGCATGCCGTCGACGATCTGGTGCACGATCTCGGCGGTGGACAGGTTGCGGTCCAGACCCGCCTGGCCGGTGGCGCAGAACGGGCAGTTCATGCCGCAGCCCGCCTGGGAGCTGATGCACATGGTGACCCGGTCCGGGTAGCGCATCAGCACGGACTCCACGAGCGTGCCGTCGAAGAGCCGCCACAGGGTCTTGCGGGTGGTGTCGTTGTCGCAGCTGATGTGCCGCACGACGCTCATCAGGTCCGGCAGCAGCCCGGCCGCGAGCTTCTCGCGCGCGGCGGCCGGTACATCGGTCCACTGGGCGGGGTCGTCGGTGTACCGGGCGAAGTAGTGACGCGACACCTGAGCGGCCCGGAAGGGCTTCTCCCCGAGGGCGGCGACGGCCTCGCGGCGCTCGGCGGGCGTGAGGTCGGCGAGGTGCCGCGGGGGCTTCTTGGCCCCACGCGGCACGGCGAAAGTGAGTTCTCCGGGCTTAGGCATGGCCGTACCAGTGTCGCAGACATGCGGAAGGCCCCGCGCCACGGGCGGCGCGGGGCCTGGAGAGTGCGATCCGTTACGCGGCTCAGCCGCCGCCCACGAAGATCACCAGCAGCAGCCACACCACGGGCGCGGTGGGCAGCAGCGAGTCGAGCCGGTCCATGATCCCGCCGTGGCCGGGCAGCAGCTTGCCCATGTCCTTGATGCCGAGGTCACGCTTGATCATGGACTCGCCGAGGTCCCCCAGGGTCGCGCTGACCGCGACGGCGAGGCCGAGCAGCAGCCCCTGCCACCACACGCCGTCCTCGATGAGGTACTGCATGCACAGCGCGCCGACGACCATCGCGAACGCCACCGCGCCCAGCAGCCCCTCGCGGGTCTTGCCGGGGCTGATGCGGGGTGCGAGCGGATGCTTGCCGAAGCGCCAGCCCACCGCGTATGCACCGGTGTCACTCACCACCGTCAGCAGCAGGAAGGTCAGCACCCGCCACGGGCCGTCCTCGGCGGCCAGTATGAGCGCCACGAAGGTGGCGAGGAACGGCACGTAGAAGGCGGCGAAGACGCCCGCCGTGACATCCCTGAGGTAGTTGTCGGGCGGCTCGGTCATCCGCCACACGAGCACGGCGAGCGCCGTGAGCGACACCGCCACCCACGCGCCCTGCGCCCCGCGCACATAGCCCGCGACGACCATGGCGACACCACCGACGGCGAGCGGCACCAGGGGGACCCGGATGTCCTTCCGCTCGGCCAGCCGGGAGGTCAGCTCCCACAGCCCGACGACCACGGCGACCGCTATCACGCCGATGAACACCGGCTTGTAGATGAAGAGCGAGGCGACGATGACCACGCCCAGCCCGACGCCCACCCCTATCGCGGCCCGCAGATCGCGGCCCGCGCTCTTCTTCTTCGTGCCCTGACCGCCGCCGTTGCCGGGCACGCTGCCGGCGGACTCGGGGCCGGGGCCGGGGGGCGTCGGCGGCTGCCCGGGAGGCTGCCCCGGTCCGGGCCGCTGCTCCCGCTCATCGCGGAACAAGGGGCCGCCCGGCCG
>NZ_RIBZ01000724.1:0-8117 GCF_003721215.1 Streptomyces botrytidirepellens | reverse complement strand
GTGCTGGCCGCCGGGGTCGGCCCGGCCGCCGCGGCGGCCGGAACCGCCACCGCGCTGACCGTCGCCGCCGTCCGGGGCGCCCCGTACGACCTCGCCGTATCGGCCGGTATCGGCGGCGGCTTCGCGCCGCACGCCCCGCTGGGCTCCGTCGTGGTCGCCGACGCCGTCGTCGCCGCCGACCTGGGCGCCGAGACCCCCGACGGCTTCGCCGCCGTCACCGACCTCGGCTTCGGCACCGTCGCGCACCGGCCGCCGCCCGCCCTCGTCACCGCCGTCGCCACGGCGATCGGGCCGGCCGGCGCAACGGGAACGGCCGGGGCAACGGGAGCGATCAGTGCCGTACGCGGCACCGTGCTCACCGTGTCGACCGTGACCGGCAGCGCCGAGCGGGCCGCGGCGCTGCTGCGGCGCCATCCGGACGCCGTCGCCGAGGCGATGGAGGGCTTCGGGGTGGCCGAGGCGGCCGCCGCCCAGTCCGTGCCCATTCTGGAGGTGCGGGCCGTCTCCAACGCGGTCGGCCCGCGCGACCGGGCGGCCTGGCGCATCGGCGAGGCACTCGACGCCCTGGCGGAGGCGTTCACGCGGGCCGCGCCCGTCCTCGCGACCGCCGCCCCGGATCTGGCCCCGGCCCCGGACCCGGCGGCCCCGGACCCGGACCTGGACTTGGACCTGGAAGGAAGCCAGCAGTGACCGCACAGCCGCTCACGATCGCCTACTCGCCCTGCCCGAACGATACGTTCGTCTTCGACGCCTGGGCGCACGGCCGGATCCCGGGCGCACCCGCGCTGGACGTCACGTTCGCCGACATCGACATCACGAACGGCATGGCCGAGCGCGGCGAGTCCGACGTGCTGAAGGTGTCGTACGCGGTGCTGCCCTGGGTGCTGGACGACTATGCGCTGCTGCCGTGCGGCGGGGCGCTCGGGCGCGGCTGCGGCCCGCTGGTGCTCACCAGGGAACCGGGCGCGGCGAAGGACCTCGCGGGCAAGACGGTCGCCGTGCCGAGCGAGCGGTCGACCGCGTACCTGCTCTTCCGGCTGTGGGCCGCCGCCGAGGTGCCGGGCGGGGTCGGGGAGATCCGGGTGCTGCCGTTCCACGAGATCATGCCCGCGGTACGGGACGGTCTGGTCGACGCCGGACTCGTCATCCACGAGGCCCGGTTCACCTATCAGAATTACGGCCTGCACTGCCTCGCCGACATGGGCGAGCACTGGGAGCTGACCACCGGGCTGCCCATCCCGCTCGGCGCGATCATCGCCAAGCGCTCGCTGGGCGCGGAGCGGCTGCGCGAACTGGCCGACGCCATTCGTACGTCGGTCCGGATGGCCTGGGACGACCCGGCGGCGTCGCGTCCGTACGTCCTGGAGCACGCCCAGGAGATGGACCCGCGCGTCGCGGACCAGCACATCGGGCTGTACGTGAACGAGTTCACCGCGGACCTGGGCGAGGACGGCTACGCGGCGGTGCGCGGACTGCTCACACGCGCGGCGGCCGAGGGGCTCGTACCGCCCCTCGGCCCGGACGCTCTGGAATTCGCCTAATTCCGTTCGCTTTTACGTTCGCTTATCGACTATCGGCGCGACTTTCTCATCACACATCGAGCTGGTCGGCCACCGCCCGCAGCATCCCCGCGATCTTGTGGCCGTGCGCCTTGTCGGGATAACGGCCGCGCTCCAACTGCTGCGTCACGTTCTCCAGCAGCGTGGTCAGATCCTGGACGATCGACGCCAGCTCGTCCGGCTTACGCCGCTGCGCGGCCGCCACGGATGGTGCCGGATCGAGAAGCGTCACCGAAAGCGCCTGGTCACCGCGGTTTCCCGCGACGACACCGAATTCAACGCGCTGCCCCGGCTTCAGCGCGTCCACGCCTTCCGGGAGCACCGACGAATGCACGAAGACGTCACCGCCGTCATCGCGGGAGAGAAAGCCAAAACCCTTCTCACTGTTGAACCACTTGACCTTGCCGGTAGGCACGTCTGTCCTCGTCCTCGTCGCTCGTCGGAAAACACGGAAAAACAGCTCTGGATAGCACTACAGCGGGTCGTAAGACCCGCCACCACCAAGGCTAATGGTCCCGAGCCTGGTGACAAGACGTACCCGGGTGGTTCCGGGTGGTTGGTATGCGCGCTCTGGCACCGATCTACCCTGGAGCGGTGAGCAACGAAACCCCGCACAGCGGAACCAGTGATGAGGCTCCCGGTGACCGGCTCGTCCGCATCGGCGTGATCGTCTTCGCCGTCGGCGCGGTCGCCACCCTCGCGACGGTCGCGCCCCTGTTCCTGGGCGCCGATCCGCTGCCGTCGGTGGCGTACTTCGTCTGCATGCTGATGGGCGTCGGCTTCGCGCTCGCGGCCGCCGGGATGCTGCGGTCGATCGCGGCGCAGCGGCGCGAGGCCGCACGGGTCGCGCACCACAAGCCGTAATCGCGCGCGGCGTCGTCGCGCGCCAGCCGTAAGAGATCCCCGCAGCGGGTCACACCGCGGTGTGGACCTCCAGCCACGCCGGGAACGCGGTCAGGTCGTCGAGCACGACGTCCGCCCCCGCCTCGCGCAGTTCCTCCGCGGCGCACGGCCCGGTGGCGACCGCCACCGACAGCGCCTCCGCCGTCCGCGCGCCCCGTACGTCACCGGTGTGGTCCCCGACGTACACCGACGCCCCGTACTCGCGCAGCGCCTCCGCCTTGGCCTCCGCCCACAGCCAGCCGATGACCGCGTCCGCCTCGATGCCCAGGTGGCTCAGGTGCAGCTCGGCGTTGGGCTCGTGCTTCGCCGTGACGACGATGGCGCGCCCGCCGGCCCGCTGCACCGCCGTTATCGCCTCCCGGGCGCCGCGCATGGCGAGGGTCGGGGCGATCGCGAACTCCGGGTACAGCGCCCGGTACAGGTCGCCCATCTCCTGGATCCGCTCGTCCGGGAACCAGTGCGCCAGCTCCTGTTCCAGCGGCGGGCCGAGCCGGGTGATGGCGAGTTCGGCGTCAATGGGGGTTCCGGTCCGGGCGGCCAGCTCCTCGTAGGCGGCCTTGATGCCGGGGCGCGAGTCGATGAGGGTCATGTCGAGGTCGAAGCCGACGGTCAGGGGGGAAGTGCTCGGAACAGCCATGCCCGTCATTGTGCCTGGCCCTTGCATACACTAAGCGTCGCCTTACCTGCGCCGATCTCACGCGCGAGAACCGAACGAGCGAACGGAAGCGATGTCTGCCGACCGGGCCAGCAGCCGAAGTCCCAGAGCCGCACTGGTCCGGCGCCGCGTCGGCTGGACGGCCGCGGCGGTCGCCGCCCTCCTCTTCACGGTGCTGCTCAGCCTCGCCCTCGGCAGCCGCCAGATCGCGCCGAGCCAGGTCGTGGACGCGCTGCTGCACGGCGGTACGAGCGACGCCGCCGACATCGTGCGGTCCCTGCGGCTGCCGCGTACGGTCGTCGGCCTGATGGTCGGCGCGGCGCTCGCCATGGCGGGCACCGTGATGCAGGGCGTCACCCGCAACCCGATCGCCGACCCCGGTGTGCTCGGCGTCAGCCAGGGCGCGTCGGTGGGGGTCGTGCTCGCGATCGCCTTCGCCGGGGTGCACACGCTCACCGGGTACGTGTGGTTCGCCTTCGCGGGCGCGGGCCTCGCCGCGGTCGCCGTTTTCGCCATCGCCTCCGGCGGGCGGGGCGGCGCGAGCCCGGTCAAGCTCGCGCTCGCCGGAGCCGCCGTCAACGCCCTGCTGGTGTCCGTCACCTCGGGCGTGCTGACGACGAAGGCGGCGGCGCTGGACGAGTTCCGGTTCTGGCAGATCGGCTCCCTCGCGGGGCGCGACGCCGAGATCGTCGGCCAGATCTGGCCGTTCCTGCTGGTGGGCACGGTGCTCGTGGCCGCGGCCGCCCGCGGCCTGGACGCACTGGCGCTCGGGGAGGACGTCGCGAAGGGGCTCGGCCAGAACATCGCGGTCGTCCGCGTCCTCGCGGGCCTCGGCGCGACGGTCCTCACCGGCGTCGGTGTCGCCGCCGCGGGCCCGATCGCCTTCGTCGGCCTCGCGGTCCCGCACCTCGCGCGGGCGGTGGTGGGCACGGACCACCGCTGGGTCCTGCCGATGGCCGCCCTGATCGGCCCGGTGATGCTGCTGATATCGGACGTGGTGGGCCGCCTCGTGTTCCCGCCGAGCGAGGTCCCGGCGGGTGTGATGACGGCCCTGATCGGCGTCCCGTTCCTGGTCACGCTGGTACGGCGCAGGACGGTGACGGCATGAGCCGCGTCGATGGCGACACCGCCGTGCGACGGCCGACCGTCCGCCCCATCGGTTACGGCCTCCTCCGCACCGGCCGCCGCGCCTCGTTCCTGCTGCACCGCCGCGCGGCCGTCGTCGCCCTCGCGCTGACCGCCGCCACGGCGGCCGTGTGCGTCGCGTACCTCTGCCTCGGCGAGAGCCTCATCGCCCCCGCCGACGCCGTGAAGGCCCTCCTGCACACCCAGTACGGCATCGGGCAGCCCACCCCGAACGACCTCGTCGTCGGCACCCTCCGCCTCCCCCGCATGACCCTCGGCCTGCTGGTCGGCGCCGCCTTCGGCATCGCGGGCGCCCTCATCCAGACCGTGGCCCGCAACCCGCTCGCCAGCCCCGACATCATCGGTGTCACCCAGGGCGCGAGCGCGGTCACGGTCGGGGCGATGACGTACGGCGTGACGTCCTTCGGCGTGCTGCCGTACGTCTCCGTCGCGGGCGGCCTGGCCGCCGCCGCCCTCGTCTACGTCTTCGCCTGGCGCGGCGGACTCCAGGCCACCCGCTTCGTCCTCATCGGCATCGGGTTCGCCGTCGCGCTCCGCTCCATCACCCAGCTCTTCCTCACCAAGGGCGACTACCTCGTCGCCCAGCAGGCCAAGGTGTGGATGACCGGTTCCCTCAACGGGCGCGGCTGGGACGAGGCCACCCCGCTCGGCTGGGCGCTGCTGTTCCTGCTGCCCGCCGTGCTGTGGGCGGCGCGGGCCCAGCGCACCGTCTCGATGGACGACGACACGGCGACCGCGCTGGGCGTACGGCTCGGGCGGGTACGGCTCGGGCTCGCCACCCTCGGCATCGTCCTCGCCGCGATGGCGACGGGAGCGGCGGGCCCGGTCGACTTCGTGGCGCTGCTCGCCCCGCAGATCGCCCGCCGCATGACCCGGACCGCGCAGATCCCGCTCCTCTGCTCGGCGCTGACCGGCGCGTTCATTGTCGTCGCCGCCGATCTGCTGGCGCGCAAGGCGTTCGCGCCGACCGAACTGCCGGTGGGGGTGCTGACCGCCGCGGTCGGCGCCCCGTATCTGATCTACCTGCTGCTGACGTCCGGGGGACGCGGTCGCAGCAGCCGCAACGGAGGCACCACGGCATGACCGCATCCGCAACGGGGCGGCTCGCCGCCCGCGACCTGACCCTCGCCTACGAGGACCGGACCGTCGTGGACGGCCTCGACCTGGTGATACCCGACGGCGAGGTCACGGTCATCGTCGGCCCCAACGCCTGCGGCAAGTCCACCCTGCTGCGCGCCCTCGGCCGCCTCCTCAAGCCGCGCGGCGGCGCCGTCCTCCTCGACGGCACGGACCTCGCCCGCATCCCCACCAAGAAGATCGCCCAGTCGGTCGGGCTCCTCCCGCAGACCCCGGTCGCACCCGACGCGATCACCGTCGCCGACCTGGTCTCCCGCGGCCGCCAGCCGCATCAGCACTGGTGGCAGCAGTGGTCCGACGAGGACGAGCGCGCGGTCGGCGACGCGATGGAGCGCACGGACGTGACGGCGCTCGCCGACCGGCTGGTGGACGAGCTGTCCGGCGGCCAGCGGCAGCGCGTCTGGATCGCGATGGCCCTCGCGCAGGAGACCGGCCTCCTGCTGCTGGACGAGCCGACGACCTACCTGGACATCTCCCACCAAGTGGAGGTGCTGGACCTGGTCCGACAGCTCAACCACGAGCGCGGACGCACGGTGGTGGCCGTCCTGCACGACCTCAACCAGGCGGCGCGGTACGCGGACCACCTGATCGCGATGAAGGCGGGACGCGTCGTCGCGCGCGGGCGCCCGTCGGAGGTGGTGACGGCGGAGCTGGTACGGGAGGTGTTCGGGCTGGAGTCGGTCGTCGTACCGGACCCGGTGACGGGCAGCCCCCTCGTCGTCCCGGGCGCGCCGTGGCAGGCGGAGCCGGAGCGTACGGAGGACAAGGCGGCGGTGGAGACCGAACGCGGCTAGCCGCCGAGCCGGGGCTTCAGGGGGGGTCAGCAGCGTACGGGGGACGAGGCGGCGGTGAAGGCCGAACGCGGCTAACCGCCGGGCCGGGGCTCCAGCGAGGTCAGCAGCGTACGGGGGACGAGGCGGCGGTGAAGGCCGAACGCCGCTAGCCGCCGAGCCGCGGCTTCAGCGAGGTCAGCCCCGCCGGCGCGCCCGCCACACCAGGAAGAGCACCGTGGCGACGGCCGCGCCGCGCACGACCACAGGCCAGGTCTCGGTGAGCACGTCCTTCATCCCGTTCTCCGGGATCGGGTCGCCCCACTTGCCGTTGGTCCGGCCCCACAGCCAGACCATGGCCCCGGCCGCCACCAGGCCGGGCATGCCCAGCACCGCCCACTTCGCCTCGGCGCGGGACAGCTTGCCGGTGGCGTACGCGAGCACCCAGCCGAAGGCGAGCACGACGATGTTGCCCATCACCGCGCCCGCCACGAGCAGCACGATCGAGAGCAGCAGCACCGGGCTGAGCCCCGCCGCCCAACCGGCCCGGGCGCCCGCCTTGCCGGTGCCGCCCTCCGCGTCGGCGGACTTCCCGGGGCCGAGCAGGGCGCGGCGCACCAGGCCGCGCCGACGCGTCCTCTTCCCCGCGGCCTCCGCCTCGGCGGCCTCGGCCTCGGCCGCCTCCTCCGCCGCCCGTTTCTCGGCCTCCCGCTTCTCCCGCTGTTCCTGCTGCTCCTGCTCGACCGTCTTGCCGTTGCCGAGCAGTTCGGGCAGCTCGATGCCGCCGACGAAGCCCTCGACGAAGCCGAACTGGCCGTCCGGATGCTCGGGCTGGGCGAACGGGCTGGGCTCCACGTGCCACCAGTCGGGGTTGGACTCGCGCGGGCCCAACTCGTCCTGACCCGCCAGATGGGGCCCGGACCGACGGCGGGGGGCCTCGGGCGCTTCGGGGGTCACGGGCATGTGCTTGGCGAGGGAGACGGGAGTGTCATCGCCCCCCGTACCGTTCGGCCCGTTCGGCCCGTTCGGTCCGTTCGGCTCGCGCGGTGAGGGCACCTTGTTGCTGAGTCCGGTGCGTTCGGCGAGTCCGGCCAGCTTGTCGCGGGCCGCGCGCGCCGCGCCCGACGTACGCGTACCTCCGCCGTTGCCCCCGCCCGGGGTGCCGTCGCCGCCCGGGGTGGCGTCCCCGACGGACGCCCGGCCGCCCGCCGCGGCGACCACCTCGGCGGGCGTGCCCAGCTTGGCCAGAATCCGCTTCACCCCGGCCGCGCTGTCCGTACCGCCCGTCGACCGCCGGTGGTCGATGTCGGCCCGCAGCCCGGAGACCAGCCGCATCCGTTCACCGGACGGCAGGCCCTGCTGCTGAGCCAGGTCCCCAACACGGCTCAGATAGTCGTAGACGAGCTTCTCGCTCTCGATCCCCACCAAGACCCCTGAGAATGCGCATGGTCGGCGTGCCAGACGGCACCGACGGTACCGTGCGGAGGCTGGATTGCGCCGCACCCCCGACGCCCGGCACCCCCGGGTACTGTGGATCGAATGAGCAGCTCGCGTAATCGGGAGGCATGCGTGACCGCAGGGACCGGCCCAGACGCCAGCGGCCGCGCGGCGCCCCGCACGCTGGCCGAGGAGCTGCGCACGCGCCCCGACGAGGCGCTCGCCGCCCTGCTGCGCGCCCGTCCCGACCTGCTGTCCCCCGTCCCGGGCGACCTCACCCAGCTCGCCACCCGGGCGGGCACCCGCGCCTCGGTCGTCCGGGCGGTGGAGCGGCTCGACCGCTTCGCCCTCCAGACCGCCGAGGCCCTGGCGGTCGCGCCGGACCCGTGCCCGTACGAGACGTTGAGCGCCCTGATGACGGGGGACGTCCCCGCCGCCGGCCGGGGCGCCGACGCCGCCGCGCTCCGCGACCGAGTCGCCGCCGAGCTGCCGCGCGCCGTCGCCACGCTG